>NZ_JBFTND010000086.1:0-28671 GCF_056397305.1 Cupriavidus sp. 05N40 | reverse complement strand
TCCTGTGCGTGTTGAGAGTGGAGCAGACCTTAATCGAGCGAGGCGCCGGAGTCTTTCACGACGCTCTCCCATACCGGAAGCTCGCGCTGATAGAGCGCCGCGAATTCCGCCGGCCCCGCGTAGTTCACGTTAAAGCCCAGTTCGCTGATACGCTTCTTGACCTCCGGACGATTGGCAGCCAGCTGGAACTCGTCCGCCAGGCGCTGGACGATCTCCTTGGGCGTGCCGGCAGGCGCGGCAATCGCGGACCAGCCGACCGTCTTGAACAGCTTTTCATCGAAGCCCTGCTCCGCCAGCGTCGGCACRTTGGGCAAGCTCGGAAGCCGGCTGGTGCCGGTCACGCCGATCGCCTTTACCTTGTTGGTGAGGAGAAAGACGCTGGCCTGCAACGCAGTGGCGAAGCCGAGTTGCACATTGCCGGCGGCAAGATCCTGCACCATCGGCACTTCGCCACGATAGGAGGCATGCACCATCTGCGCGCCGGTCACTTCGTTGAGCTTGCTGCCGCTCAGATGGCCGACGGTTCCGACACCCCAGGAGCCATAGGACAGCTTGCCCTGATTCGCCTTCAGGTAGGCGCGCAACTCCCTGGCGTCCTTGACGGGTACCTTCTGGTTCACCAACAGCACAAGCGGAGAGTCGGCGATCTTCGCCACCAGAACAAGGTCGCGCCGCGGGTTGTACGGAAGATTCTTGTACAGGAACTGATTGACCAGCAATTGCGAACTCTGGGAGACGGACAGCGTATAGCCATCCGGAGCGGCCTTCGCTACGGCATCCACGCCGACGATGCCGGCCGCGCCCGTCCGGTTGTCCACGATGACCGGCTGGCCCAGGCGCGAGGACATGCCATGCGCCAGCTCCCGCGCCATCGAATCCAGCGCGCCGCCCGCCGAGAACGGCGCAACGAGCCGGATGGGCTTGCTGGGATACTTCTCGGCAGCGGCCAGCAGGGGCGTGGCAAGGAGTCCAAAGACTGCGACGCCCAGGCCGCCGATGCATAACTTCCTGATCATTTCCTGTCTCCATCGTGTATTTCGGAAAAGTGGGTGTGCGGCCGGGCCGGTTGCAACGATGCGAGCACCGATTCCCGAAGCGCCTTCTTCTGCAATTTCCCCGTCGGCAGACGCGGGAAGTCCAGGACGAAGGAGAACGACTTCGGCATCCGGACCGGACCTAGCGTCTCCCGGCAGATCGCCCTGAGTTCGGCGGAGAGCGTCTCAGGCGCAGCAGGCGAGCGCTCGACGTGGACCACCGCATGGACGGACTCGCCGAACTCCTCATCGGGAACGCCAAAGACCGCTGCATCCAGGACACGCTTGTCTGAGAGCAGGGCTGCCTCGATCTCCTGGGGATAGATGTTCACGCCGCCCGAGATGATGGTGAAATCCCGGCGATCCGACAGGTACAGGTAGCCCTCTTCGTCGAGATGCCCGATGTCTCCGTAGGTCCACCACCCTTGCTTGCTGCGGCTGGACGTGGTCTTGTCGGCGTCGTTCCAGTAGGCGAAGCTGGAGCGGTTCTCGAAGAACACCGTCCCTGTCGTGCCAGCCGGCACTTCGTCGTCGTCGAGGTCCAGAATATGAATGACCCCGTCCGTCRCCCTGCCGACGGAGCCCTTGTGTTCCAGCCATTCATGCGAACTGATGGAGCAGGCGCCGATGCCTTCCGTTCCCGAGTAATACTCCTCGAGGATCGGCCCCCACCACGCGATCATCGCCGTCTTGACGTCCACCTGGCATGGCGCGGCGCCGTGACGCGCGACGCGATGACTGGACAGGTCAAAGCGGCTGCGCGCGTCGGCATCCAGCCTCAGCAGGCGATGGAACATCGTGGGCACCCATACGCTGTGCGTAACGCGGAATGTCTCGATCGCGTGCAGAGCGGCAAGCGGGTCGAAACGCTCCATCACGACCGCGGTGCCGCCCAGCGCCAGCGTCGCCGATACGGCCCGGTGCGGCGCCGCATGATAGAGCGGCGACGTGCAGAGATGAACCATGGAGGCGTCGGCGCCCGGCCGCCGCGCGAATGGCACGTCGCGCGGATCCATCGCGTCGAAGGGAATCGGCGGAATCGGCTTGCGCACGCCTTTCGGCCGTCCCGTCGATCCGGACGAATACATCATCTCCCTGCCGCGCGCGGGATCGGCGATGGGCGCGACGGGACTATCCCGCAGCGCATCCTCCAGCCGCAGGAAGCCCGGGATGTCGCCGCCCAGTGCGAGGCAGGGAATGGCGTCGAAGTCGGACGCGGCCAGGCTTTCGCTGCCGACGGCAGTCACCGAGACCACCACCATGCGCGCGTCGCAATCCCGCGCAATGTAGCGAAGGTCCGCCGCGCTCAACCTGGTCGATGCCGGGGTAAAGATGACGCCAGCCCGCTGGCAACCCCACGCGAGGTAGAGGAATTCCGGGCAGTTGTCCACGGCGAAGAGCACGGCGTCGCCATTCCTGATGCCTGCCTGGCGCAGGAGATTGGCGACGCGATTGGACCCCTCATCCAGTTCCAGATAGCCAAGCTCACGCCCACCGGGAATGAACACGGCGGCAAGCTTGCCCGGCGTCGTCCGCGCGAAGTGCGATGGGTGCGACATGACAACTCCGTCACCAGGCCTCGATCCACGGACGCAGTTCGAGCTCGTGCGTCCACGCATCCTTCGGTTGCTGGTGCAGCATCCAGTAGGTATCTGCGATGTGGTCGGGATTGACGATGCCTTCCTGCTCCTTCAGCGCATAGCGTTCCGGGAACGACTCGCGAATGAACTCGGTGTCGATGGCACCGTCGATGATCAGGTGCGCAACGTGAACGCCCTTGGGACCGAGCTCCTTGGCCATCGACTGTGCCAGTGCACGCAATGCGTGCTTCGCGCCGCTGAACGCGGCATAGCCCGCCCTGCCTCGCAGGCTGGCCGTCGCACCGGTGAAGAAGATCGAACCGCGCTTCCTCGGCAGCATCACGCGGGCCGTCTCGCGCCCCATGAGGAACCCGCCGAAGCACGCCATCTCCCACACCTTGTGGTAGACGCGTGCGGTCGTTTCCAGGATGTCGAAACRCACGTTGGCGCCGATGTTGAACACCGCGACTTCGATCGGCGCGATCCTGGATTCGATTTCCTGGATGAGCGCAACCATCTGTGCTTCGTCGCGCGCGTCCGAGCCGAAGGCATGGGCTACCCCGCCCTCTGCCTCGATCTGTGCGACCAGCGGCGCCAGCTTGTCCGCGTTGCGCCGTGTCACGCACGCGATATATCCCTCACGCGCAAATCGTCGTGCGATCGCGCCACCGGTTGCGTCGCCAGCGCCGATGACAAGCACGGCCTTTTTCTCGTTCATGAATTGCTTCCCTAGTAGTCGTGTCCGACGGTGCCGGCAGTTAGCCGGCCTTGACCCGATCGATTTCCTCTTCGACCTCTCGCAGCCGATCCTTGCCGAAGAAGATCTCGTCATTGACGAAGAACGTGGGCGAACCGAAGGCGCCACGCTCGAATGCCCGCTGGGTGTTGGCCAGGAGCACTTCCTTGACGTCCGCGTCCTGGATCCTTGCCAGCGTCCTGGCGCCATTCAGTCCTGCCTGGTCCAGCGCCTCCCGAATAACGTCGGGGTCGTCCATCTTCTTTCCCTGTTCCCACATGGCGACGAAAACCGCTTCCACATAGGCGTCGAAGTTGCCGTCCAGCTGGGCGGCCACAGCGCCGCGCATGATCTGGATCGTGTTGACGGGAAAGTGCGGGTTGTAACGGTAGGCCGTGATCCCGTGGCGCTTCACGAAGCGCTCGGTCTCGAGCTGGGCGTATTCCTGCTTGTTCCTGATGCCCGCGAACGCTTCGGACGGCGCGCGATTGCCAGTGAGGCGAAACAGCCCGCCAAGGAGAATGGGGATGTACTCGAAGCGGGCGCCCGTACGGTCTTCGATCGCCGGAATGACGCGATGGCTGAGGTAGGCGTTGGGACTACCGAAATCGAATAGGAAATGGGCACGCAATGCGGCCATGGCTTGTCTCCTGGATCAATGTGCCTGGCTTTCGACACCGATGCGCAGATGCGCGGATGTTCGCCAGATCGGCCTGCTCCGGCATGGCGCCGCCATCTCTGCTGACGCCGTCCGGGAATGAATGGATCCTATACTACCACCGTTAAGATCGCAAGCGAGTCGCGGTGCGCACTGCTCGTATCCACAGGCCCCGTGCATCTTCCGCGACTTGCCTGGCAATGCGGTATTTCCGCGCCAATCGCGTCGAAACTCTGCTGCCATTGTCCGCTGACGTCCCGCAGATTTTTATATTACCATCGTTAACATTGATGCCATATCCAACCATGTCTGAAGGATGAACCCGCATGCCCGCCTATGAAGCCCCCCTGGCCGAGTTCCGCTTCCTGCTGCAGGAAGTTCTCGCCTACGAAAAGCGCCTTGCCGTGCTGCCCGGCTGCGAAGACGCAACCATGGACCTGGTCCTCCCGATCCTGGAAAGCGCCGGTGTGTTCGCGCGCGATGTGCTGTTGCCGATCAACGGTACGGGCGATGACGAAGGCTGCACGCGCCAGGACGGCACGGTGCGCACCCCTTCCGGCTATGCGCGGGCGTACGCCGTCTATCGGGATGCCGGCTGGACGACGCTGGCGGCGGATCCGGCCTACGGTGGGCAGGGACTGCCCGTCACGCTGGCAACCATGGTGCGGGAAATCGTCGGTGCCGGCTCGATGGCGTTCGGCATGTATGCGGGCTTGTCGCAGGGGGCGTACCGCGCACTGCTGGCCCACGGCACGGACGAACTGCGCGAGCAACTCCTGCCCATGCTGGTGAGCGGACGCTGGACGGGAACCATGTGCCTCACCGAGGCAGGCAGCGGCTCCGACCTCTCCAGGCTACAGACTCGTGCCGCCCCTGTCGGCGACGGCACCTACCGTATCAACGGCAGCAAGATCTTCATTTCCGGTGGCGATCACGACCTCGCGGAGAACATCCTGCACCTCGTGCTTGCCCGGCTGCCGGACGCCCCGGCAGGCACCCGGGGAATCAGCCTGTTTCTTGTCCCCAAGACGCTCCCCCGCCGGGACGGGACGCCGCTGCCGGCATTGAGCGACAACCATGTGTCATGCACAGCCATCGAGCACAAGATGGGCATCCGTGCATCGGCCACGGCAGCACTGGCGTTCGATGATTCGCTGGGCTGGCTGGTAGGCGAGCCCAACGGCGGCCTGATGGCGATGTTCACGATGATGAACTCCTCGCGCATCGGCGTGGCCGTACAGAGCATCGGCGCGGCGGAACTGTCTCTCCAGAATGCCCGGGCCTATGCCCTGGACCGCCGCCAGGGCTACGCCCCGGGCTCCGGACGCACTGCGAACGACGGGCCGGACCTCATCGTCCGTCATCCCGACGTCCGCAAGAACCTGTTGACGATGAAGGCACTGACCGAAGGCGCTCGCGCGCTATACCTCGACGCGGCCATTGATCTGGACGTCCGCAATCGCCATCCCGACCCTGTCGAGCGCACGCGCGCCGAGAACCGGCTCGCGCTTCTGACCCCGGTGATCAAGAGCTTCCTCAGCGACAGCGCGGTGGAGGTCACCCGGCTTGGCATCACCATCTTCGGCGGGCATGGCTACATCCATGAAAATGGCATGGAACAGCTCTTGCGCGACGCGCAGATCGTCCCGCTCTATGAGGGGGCGAATGGCATCCAGGCGCTCGATCTGGTGCACCGCAAGCTGTCGCTGGCCGATGGCAGCGTGGTTGCGGACTGGCTGGAAGCGGCCAGCGCCCTGGCCCGTGGCCACGCGGACGAGCCCGAGCTGGCAACGCTGTGCGAGGCCCTCGACATGGCAACCAGCCACCTGCGGGACGCGACGCTGCTCATGCAACAGCGCGCGCGTGACGACGCGCGGGCCGCCGCGGGCGCGGCAAGCCACTATCTGCAGATGTTCGGCCTCGTCGCGCTCGGTGTGGCATGGTTGCGAATGGCTGCCGCGGCGCTCGCGCCCGACGGCGATGAATCTCCCGCCTTTTACGCCGGCAAGCTCAAGACGGCGCGATTCTATGGCGAGTACATGCTCGTGCAGACTGGCGCGCTGGGGCAAGCCATTCACGCGGACGTGTCAGTGCTGATGAACCACGCACTGGAAGAACTGTAGTTTGCCGAAGAGGTTCCGGCTGCCGTCGCGCAATGCGCCCCGGCAGCCGGGCGCCGGGATCAGTAGATCTCGAACAGCCCCGCGGCGCCCATGCCGCCGGCGATGCACATCGTTACGACGGCATACTTCACGCCACGACGCTTCCCCTCGATCAGCACGTGGCCGGCCAGCCGCGCGCCGGTCATGCCAAAGGGATGGCCGATGGAAATGGCGCCCCCATTGACGTTCAGCAGCTCATCGGGGATGCCCAGTTTGTCGCGGCAGTAGATCGACTGCGAAGCAAACGCTTCGTTGAGCTCCCACAGGCCGATATCCGCGATCTTGAGGCCGTGTCGTTTCAGGAGCTTCGGCACCGCGTAGACCGGCCCGATACCCATCTCGTCCGGCTCCAGCCCGGCCACCGCCATGCCCCGGAAAGCACCCAGCGGCGCAATGCCGGCGCGCGCGGCTTCTCCCGCCTCCATCATCACGCAGGCCGAAGCGCCGTCGGAGAGCTGCGAGGAATTGCCGGCCGTAATGAAATGCTCCTTGCCGCGGACCGGTTCGAGCTTTGCCAGGGCTTCGTAAGTGGTGCCCGGACGGTTGCAGTTGTCCGCGTCCGCCGTCACCTCGCGGTGCGTGACGGTACCGGTTTCCTTGTCGGTTACCRCCATGACCGTCGTGCACGGCACGATTTCGTCCAGGTACCGGCCTGCGGCCTGCGCCGCCGCCGTGCGCCGCTGGCTTTCGAGCGAAAACATGTCCTGCGCTTCCCGGCTGATGCCATAGCGTTTCGCAACGACATCCGCCGTTTCGATCATCGACATGTACAGGTCCGGCTTGTGCTCGGCAATCCAGCGATCCACGCCGTTTTCGCCGTCCTCGCGCGTGCGGATACGYGAAATGCTCTCCGCCCCGCCCGCGATCATCGCCGGAACACCTTCGCTCACGATGCGGCCCGCGGCAATGCTGATGGCATTCAGGCCCGAGGCGCAGAACCGGTTGATGGTCGAGCCGGCAATGCTGACAGGCAGCCCCGCACGGATCACAGTCTGCCGTGCCAGGTTACGGCCCGTGGTGCCTTCCGGGTAGCCGCATCCCAGGATCATGTCCTCGATCATCTCCGGATCGATGCCGGCACGGTCCACCGCCGCACGCACTGCGAACGAAGCCAGCGTGGGGCCATCGGTGATATTGAATGCGCCGCGCTGCGACTTGACGAGCGGCGTACGTGCTGTGGAGACGAAGACAGCTTCACGGGTCATGGCATGGGACCTTTAAAAGGGAGGTTGAGTTAAGTTGAGTCGAGTTGAGTCGAGGACGGCATCATCGATCCGACAGGCGACAGACAGAATCATCCTTGCCGTATCTTACCGTTGTTAATATACTCGAAAACACGGAACGGAACCGAAGGAGATGCGAATGGAACAGTCAGTCGGCGCGCTGAGCAAGGGCGAGATCTACAAGCTTCTGAATTGCATGATCGTTCCCCGACCGATCGCCTGGGTCACGACACGCTCGGAGGAAGGCCTGGTCAACCTCRCACCTTTCAGCACCTTCAACATCATCTGCTACAACCCGCCGCTGCTCGGCATCAACATGGCGTTCAAGGACGATGGGTCGCGCAAGGACTCCGCACGCAACGTGATCGCCAACGGCGAACTGGTGGTGCACATCGCCGACGACACTCAGGTCGACGCGCTCCACGCCAGCGCCTTCCCGCACCCATCGGACATCAGCGAAACGACCCTGCTCGGCCTGCCGCTTCTCCCCAGCGTGGACATCTCGGTGCCTCGCCTGCGCGACGCACCGCTCGCGCTCGAGTGCAGGCTGTCGCAAACCATCCGGTTCGGCCCCACCTCGGACTTCATCGTCGCCGCGCCGGTGCGCATCCACGCACGCGACGGCCTCATCCAGCAGAACAAGATCGATAGCAGGGAGCTTCGTCCGCTGTCCCGGCTGGCTGGCCCGGTCTATGGAACCATCGGCCCCGTGATCGTCCGGAATCCGGCTGGCTGAATGGCGCGGCGCACTGCCGCGCCCCACCTTTCACGCCTTCGGTTCGCGCGGCGGCCCGCGGTCCACGGGGCAGTTGCCCAACGCCGCGCTTATATTAACACCCAAAAGATTAAGGAGTATTGGCGTGAGCGTTCATCACGGCGCATCGGCGGCCGCGACCTGGGATCAGGAATTGCAGCGCTGCCGCTCGTCGTTCTAGTCCGGTTTCCCGGCAGCCTGCGCCAGCATCTCGTCGCCGGTCGGAGAGCTCCCGCGGGATTTCAGCGCCTCGGCAGCCCCTCGAATATCCCGCGTTTCCCTGTTCTGACTGAGCTTGCTTTTCCCCACAAGGCGCGTGATCTCGATCTGCACACCGACGATCGCCTTGAGCATGGCCTCCAGGTAATCTCTCGGCGCATCTCCCATCTTCCATGGCTTCGGTTGCGATGCCTCGTGCGTGCGCGTCAGGCGACCGACCACACCACGCAGGTAGCGCTCATCGTCGAGAATCGTGATGCGTCCGTGCGCGTGGACGACCATGTAGTTCCAGGTCGGCACCCGCTCGTGAGACTCGTGCTTGCCCGGATACCAGTTTGGCGAGATATAGGCGTCGCCCGCATGAAAGACCGCAAGCACCTCATCGCCGTTTGCAACGCTCTGCCATACCGGATTGGCCCGCGCTACATGCGCACGCAGTGTCCCCAGTTCGCCCTCCCCTGTTACGAGCTCGAACGGAATATGGTTGGCGTCGAGTCCGCCGTCGCCATGCGTGATCAGCGTGCCAAATGGATGCTGGGTGATGCGAGCGTGTAGCACTTCCTTGCGTGTCTCGGCGAAATGGGCGGGAACGTACATGTGGATGTCTCCAGAAGGGGCGTGAACGGGGTGACCGGCTGCAGACCGCGACCGTTCCCAGTCTGCTCGAATAGTGGTTTATTCTTAAGATCCAGTTTGGTGGATTTTTTGTGAACCAGAATCATGGCAAGAACTGCACGAGTCGCGGAAATGCCCTCATTCGGCGTGCTTGACCGCACGGCGGGCAATCTGAGCCGCCAGGTGGCGGAGGCGTTACGAGAAGCCGTGCGCAGGGGCGATATCAGGGCGGGCGATGCGTTGCCTTCCACGCGCTCGCTCGCGGATTCGCTTCGGGTTGCGCGGGGCACGGTGATCGAGGCCTACGAGCAGTTGGTCGCCGAGGGCTTTCTCGAATCAAAAGCTGGCGCGGGGACCAGCGTCGCGCATGGCGTGGCCGAGCAGCAGCCTGCCCGCGAAGCCCGCGCGGTTTCCAGCCTCACGGTCGAGCCAGATATGCCTGCGCGCGCGCGCCCATTCGCGCAGATCGCGCAGGAGTTCCGGGCGCTGGCACCGGCTCCGTTCGCCATCTCGGTGCCGATCGGCTTGACCGCGCCCGCCGACATATGGCGCCGCCTTGGCAACCGGCTGCGCGCAAGAGGCCCGGGTGCGCCCACCGGATATGCCGATCCTCTTGGCGCGCTACCGCTACGCGAAGCAATTGCCGGCTACGTCCGCAAGTCACGCTCGGTGCGTTGTGAAGCGGACCAGGTCATCGTGACGAGCGGAACCCAGCAGGGACTGTTTCTCGCAAGCCAGGTCCTGCTGGGGCCGCATGACCAGGCCTGGGTGGAGAACCCCGCATACCGCGGCGTAACGGCAATATTCGAAAGCATGGGCCGTCGTGAAGACATGGTCCGGGTGCCGGTTGACGCCGAAGGTCTCGATGTCGAAGCTGGCATGCGCATGGCGCCACGCGCACGCGTGGCATTTGTCACGCCTTCGCATCAGTATCCGCTTGGCATGCCCCTGAGCATGGCCCGGCGCACCGCCTTGCTGGCGTGGGCAAGCGCCAGCAAGGCCTGGGTGATCGAGGACGACTATGACAGCGAACTGCGGTATCAAGGCTATCCGTTCCCCGCGCTTCAGGGACTGGACCCAGACCGCGTGGTCTATCTGGGCACCTTCAGCAAGATTCTGTTTCCATCATTGCGGTTGGGCTATGCGATCGTCCCGCATAGCCTGGTGGATGCCTTCTGCGGTGCGCGTGTGCTCATCGACCGTCACCCACCCACCGCGGATCAACATGTGCTGGCCGCCTTCATGGCAGAGGGCCATCTGGATCGTCACATTCGCAAGGTTCGCAACGCGTATGCAGAGTATCGACTTCGGTTGATCGAGACACTCGAAACGCTACTCCCCCATGATCTCGCGTGGATCGAACCCGGCGATCAAGGCATGCACCTGGTACTTTGGCTTGCCAGTGGCATGGACGACCGCGCGGTGGCGCAACGGAGTGCCCAGGAGGGTGTCGTCGTCCGCGCAGTGTCGCCGATGTTCGCATCCGGGACCGGGCGCCCCGGCCTGATCCTTGGATTTGGTGGCTTCAGCATTTCGCAGATGAAGACAGCTGCTCAACGACTTGCCGCGGTCATTGTCGAAATGCCGAGATGAAAATCGTGAACGTGGCTTCTCTCGCRGGAAACGTCGCCGCAGCGGTAGTCACGCCGTGTCGTGGGGCTTTCCAAGGCAGCGCTTTCCCTTTACGTCATTTTGATGCGTTCACTGTGCCCTGATACGGCAACTTGATTTCCTTCCCTCTACCATTCAGTCACCGATCTGTTCCTTGGTAGTGAATATCCGGTTCTGGAGGTCTATGACGACACAGATTCAGGTTGTCCCGTATCGGGATGGCTGGGATGTGATCCATGAAGGCGCACGTTACGCCGACTCGCATCACGCAGATCGCGAGGCAGCCATCATGGCCGGGACGGTACTAGCCCGGGCCGAGGGCGCGACGCTGGTGACATATGATCGCGCCGCCCGGGAGTGTGCGCGGGTTGATTACGCCACACGGACAGTGGGAGTACCTGCATGACTTCATTGTCGCCCGAGCGACGACCTTTGCGCGAGCAGGCGGATGCACGCCACCCCCTGCCGTCGGTGCGTGCCGTGACGATGCACATCGTCGTCGATGTCCAGCACGCAGTGCCACTGCGCCAGGCCCTGACAAGAGACTGCATCGGGCAGTCCTGGACGATCAGCCTTTCCTTGCTGCCCGGGGGCTCGCGGATGCGCCTTTCCCTGACCCTGCCGCGGGTGGTCATCCCCGATGCCTTGCGGCGCATTCGCGACGTGGCACCGGGCGCTGAATTCAGTCACGCGGTGGAAATCCCGGAATCGCCGTCTGGTGCATGGATGGACCTGGTTCATGGGGCGCGTCCAAGGCAATGGCCCGGCGCTGACGATCTGCGACCTCGATCGCTCGGCGAAATGCTACGTGAAGCGCATGTGGCACTTGACCTGCACGCGTCTGACCAGTCTGAATTGTTTCGTCAGATCGGTGCGCTCGCCGCGCACCGTTTCGGCCTCGACGCAGAGGCYGTGACGGCGGSCCTGGCGGAACGGGAAGCGCTYGGCTCCACGGGGCTTGGTCAGGGTATCGCCGTCCCACACGGCCGCGTCCGAGGTCTTGCGCAAGCATTGGCATGCTACGTACGTACCCGGGAACCGATCGCGTTTCATGCGCCAGACGGCCGTGGCGTTGACAATCTGGTCTTCATCCTCTCGCCGGAATGGGATAACAACGCTCACCTGCACTTGCTGGCTAGCGTCGCACAGTACTTCTGCGACGCACGCTTCCGCGCGCTACTGAGAGACTGCCCTGACGCGGCTTCCGTCTGCCGGCTTTTTGGCAGCTACCGCTTCTGATATCTCGCCCTTGCGTGGCGGGCGAGAAAAGATACAGGCCGTTGATTCTCCACACCTCAGCTTCTTCGTGGCATTTATGCCAATCTCGATATCGTCTCTGTCCTGATGCTGCTTTTTCCAGCGCGCATCCGTTCGGAGATCATTTATGTTTGAAATTGGCAAGGAATACACCCGCGAACTTATCCATACGGTCTGTGGCGGTAGCAAGCAAGCATTTCTTCCTACAAAGAATGGCAAGGTAGTGGCCGTATGTCTGCGACAGGACCTCAATCCTCACGCCCCGGAGGCCATTCTTTGCAGCAGTGGCGCGGCGGCTCGCGCTGCCGGCAGGACGCTGGCAACGCAGCCGGAAGCCATCCCGGTATTTGTCAGGCGGGAGACCGACAAGTACCGTTATCTCGGCCACTTCACCGCGGCGGAGTCGCTGACGTCGCCACTGGCATGCGCGCCGTATGTCGTCAACAGTGGCTTTACGCTTGGGCAGATTTCCCGCGTCATCAAGCTAAAACCAGTGACCACCAAGAAATGAGGCACTTATGCCGAGGCAACAGACGGGGGCGGCAGCCCCCCATGAACGCGACGGCTGCACGCATGGCTTCCGGTATTACATCGCCGTGTCAGCCTGTCTTGTTGCAATCGGCATGCTCTACGTTCTTTGACCGGCGATCTCGTCGATCGTGTACTCGCCGAGCGTCTCGCGCATGCTGCCTTAGCCTCGAAAATTCATGAACACATCGTTGAGGGCGTCGCGAGACGACCAGGGTTCGATCGGCTCGAACGAGTGGGCGTCGCCAAACCAGACGTATAACAAGGACGGGGGGGTGGACCGTTCCCCACGCGATGAAAAGTATTGGGCATATCGACTCCGATGCGAATGGCATGCAGCGAAGTGCCCACCCTTGTCGACCCGGTTGTAGCGGATGAGCTTCGGATAGGCCCGCTCCGTCCGGCTGYGCGGCGCCGCATGGCTTTCGTCTGGGAATACGCTCGGCCACCGGAATCTCGAGGCTCTTGACGTCGAAGAACGCCAGCTTGCTTGCGGTGGGCGTTCAGCCCCTGTGGCGCAGCGCTCAGGCGACCCGCGTCATGGGATCGTTGGCCTGCGCAGGGAGCTGGTCGATGGTAGTCATCCCGGGCGTGACCGGTTCCGTGTCGAGCGGACCGGAACCCGTCAGCGCCGGCGCGTCGACCCGATGCACGTCGTGCGTCACGAAGCCGACATCGTGGCTCGGAATCGCCAGGCACTCGGGATGGGCGAGCGTGTCACGGATGTCGTCCAGCCCGCTCGTCCAGTGCTCGCCCATCGTGTCGGCGCTGAACTCAAAGTCCTTGTAGTGGCCCTCGAAGAACTTGTTCCGATAGATCAGGTGCACGACGTTGACGGCGCTGCCATCGGCAATGCGCTGCGCCTCGCGCATCAGCGGATGCGTATCGCGAACGGACTTTGGCACATGCTCCAGCAATGCCTTGATCAGCCGCGCATGCTTCTGGCGGCCTTCCATGAACGCGGTAATGGCGCGCGTCCGGCTTGAGTACTGGATATCCTTGGTCCGCTCGGACACGTCGAGGAAGTTGCCCGGCAGCGCCCCGCTCGCGCTCCACAGGTCCACCTGGAAGATGAGCGTGTCCTTGTGCTGGGATTCGCGCACGATCTCGGTAAGCGGGGTGTTGGAGACGAGTCCGCCGTCCCAGTAGAACTCACCATCGATCTCGACGGCCGGGAAACCCGGCGGCAACGCGCCCGATGCCATGAAGTGCTCCGGCTCGAGGCGCATTTTCGTATTGTCGAAGTACACGAGGTTGCCGGTCCGTACATTGACGGCGCCCACGGAGACGCGCATTTCGCCATCGTTGATGCGATCGAAATCGGCGTATTTCAGCAGCGTCGCGCGCAATGCGCTGGTGTCATAGAAGCTCACCTGGCTCGGCCCGTCGCCATGGCCGCCGAAGCCATGGAGCGGTGAACGCGGCAGGAAGAAGCCCTGCTGGCCTTCCATCAGCGCGCGGCCGGCGGCCCACATGCTTGACCACTTGCGCGCGATGTCCGGGAAGCCGAATGTCGCGGGCAGCCAGGCTCCGGCCTTGCCAATGGCATCGGGCGGAAGGCTGATGGTCTGCCAGAATCCGCGTAGCGCTTCCACGCGATCCTCGCGGGCATTGCCGGCAATGATCGCCGTGTTCAAGGCGCCGATGGAAATGCCTGACACCCAGGTGGGATGGATGCCCGCCTGGGCCAGGCCGTCATAGACGCCAGCCTGATAGGAGCCAAGCGCGCCGCCGCCCTGAAGGACGAGGCCGACCTCGTCATAGGGCGGCAGCGCCAGCGGTTCGGCGGGATGAGACGTGTTGCGTTGACTGCGGCGCACTGGGTTCCTCCTCTTATTGCATGAACCAGCCATGGCTGACGACGATCGACTGGCCTGTCAGCGCGGCCGATTCGARGCCGGCCAGGAACGACACCGTGCGGGCCACATCGGCCACAGTCGTGAACTCGCCATCGACCGTTTCCTTGAGCATGACATTGCTGACCACTTCGGCTTCGGAAATGCCCAGCGCCCTGGCTTGCTCGGGAATCTGCTTGTCGACCAGCGGCGTGCGGACAAAGCCGGGACAGACGACGTTGGCGCGAACCCCGCGCGGACCGCCTTCCTTGGCCACGACGCGCCAGGCCGAGAAGCCCGTGCTTGGCCGTGACGTAGGCCGACTTGAGCTTCGAGGCCTCGTGCGAGTGAACCGAACCCATGTAGATGATCGCCCCGCCCTTGCCCGACGCGTACATGTGCCGGATCGCCGCACGGGTGGTCAGGAACGCGCCGTCGAGATGGATGGCCAGCATCTTCTTCCAGTCCGCGAAGGCATAGTCCTCGATCGGATTGACGATCTGGACACCCGCGTTCGAGACCAGTACGTCCAGGCCGCCCAGCGTTGCCACGGTTTCATCGATGCCAGCATTGACGACGTCTTCGCTTGTGACATCCATCGCCACGGCAATCGCCTTGCCGCCGCCGGCGACGATCGACTCGGCCACCTGCCGTGCGGCCTGGATATTCAGGTCGGCGATGACGACTGTCGCGCCATCATTCGCCAACTGGCGCGCGCATTGCTCGCCGATACCACTGGCTGCGCCGGTAACAAGCGCGACTTTTCCTTGCAAAGACATGGTTGCTCCTTGTGCGGTGGGTTATTGGTTGACGACCAGCTTCGGCGCCTCGGCCGGCGCGAGGTAGTCGTAGGCGACTTCGCCGATATCGAGGGTGAGGTCGGCAATGAGATGCTTCGCGCCCACCACTCGGCGAACCGGCAGGTCGGCAACGGATGCCAGCGCATGCGCATGCAGCTCGAGCGCGCCGGGGCCTTGCCATGCGCCGTGCACCGTCACGTCGCGCAGGTGGAAGCGAACCAGTTCGCAGATGCGCGCCGAACCGTCGACGTGCGGGATGACCTTCAGCAGGTAGTTGGGGGTATCGGCGAGCGCCTTTTGCTCCGATGCCGGATCGAGTGGGCGGAACTTGAAGCCCATGGTGCCGGTGGCAACGCGCTGCGAGCCATAGTCGAGCGTCCCGAGCAACGTGTCGTGTCCGTCGATCGACAGGCGCGGCGAGCCCAGCTTCTTGGGAAACCCCCAGATCTCGCGGCCTCCGGCGATGGGGCCCTCGTCATCGAGATACATGGCGTGTGTGTAGCTGCCCTTGCGCCCCTGCGCGTCGACGACGGGGATTGCCTGGCCGCTTTCGGTGTAATTGCCGAAGCCGGACGAGTCCGGCATGCGGATGAACTCATAGTTCACCAGATTGCCGTCGGGCATCAGCGGTTCGGGCACCACCGCACGTAGCGCGTCCGGGTCGGTCTCATAGGAGACGATGAAGTACTCGCGCTGCAGGAAGCGGAATGGCGGACGCGGATATGACGGGYTGTRCACCGGCATGGCGAAGGCGTTGCGGCGGATATCTTCAATTTTCACTGTGCGTTCCCTTGTGCGATGAGAACCCTCCGATCGCCCAACGCGCCCTTCGGGGACGAGCGAAGCCAGCGTGTGAAAACACGCACATGGCCCGGACGACGCGTCGCGGATGGATTGGCCGGCCTGCCGGCCGGACATGGGCAGGTAGAGGTGGCGGACAACTGCCACGCAGTGGACGCATCCTAGGGTTTTTCCGGACGCAGTAACACCATAGCAACGGCAAATGTATGTTTCGTCCTTTGGAAGGAACGAACAGAGAGTCCAGGGGTCGTTGCTGTCGCCGCGCCGAAATGCACAACGGCGCATTGCAGCATGTGCCGAGATCGGCCTCGTTCTTCGCAGCGCCCAAACGGCGCTCCCGATTCTGGCAGCGCCGAATTGCTTATCAGACGCTTCGACTGCCCTTACGCGCCGTCAGTGTGCGGAGCGCGGGCTCCGTCACGGATCGGTTCGTGCCACTGTGGTAGCACGCTTGTGCCATCGAAAGATTGTATCCATGACAATAATTTGATTGTCATGCATGCGCAGACTACGATGAGCCCGACTACTCAGCCGATACCCTGGCGCCCAGGCAAACCGCTCCGTTCGCGTGACCGGTCCAAGCGCTCAGCATCCTGCTCTGGGCGTTGGGCGGAGTCGCAATGGAACTCGTGTCTGCAATGCATTGGTACCTCATACAAGCCACCGCACAGGCCGTGGGTGGCGGCGCTCTTCTGCATGGCCGCTCTGCCCGCTATTCGGGCGAAGGGAGATGGTCAACATGGAACTGAGCGCCACCACCATCCTCGTCACGTTCGCGGGTGACTTCCTGATCTGCTTCATGAAAGGCGCGTTCGGTGGCGGTTTTGCCATCGTCGGCATTCCACTGCTATCGCTCGTGATGGACCCGGTGACAGCGGGCGGCCTGCTTGCGCCCCTGTTCATCGCGATGGATCTGTATAGCCTGCGCTACTGGAAGCCATCCACGTGGTCCAAGGCCGACCTCCTTTTGCTTTTGCCCGGACTGGTGGTCGGCATCGGTATCGGCTACGTGCTGTTTCGCGTGCTGGATCACCGCGCTATCGCCATCGTGATGGCAGCGGTCACGCTGACTTTCGTCGGCCTGTGGTTTATGCGCGGCGGAGAAGTCGTGGTGCGGCCGCGCTCATCGCCCAAGGCCATAGGAGCCGGCTTCACGTCGGGCATTACCACCATGGTCGCGCACTCCGGCGGGCCGCCGCTGGCGATGTACCTGTTGCCGCTTGGCCTTAGCAAGCAGGTCTATGCCGGGACGACCAGTCTGTTCTTCACGGTAGGGAACATCATCAAGGCGGCGCCATGGCTGGCGCTGGCCAGGCCGGCGGGCGCCGTCTGGACTTTGATGGCGATTTGCCTCCTCGCCGTTCCCTCTGGCGTCTGGCTGGGCTGGCGCCTGCATGCCAAGCTGGACCAGCAGCAGATGTACAAGGCCTGCTACGGCTTGCTGGTGGTCACGGCCGTGAAGCTGCTGTGGGATGGCGCGTCGGGTTATCTGCACTGAAGGTGGGGAAGGGGTGCGAAGGAAGGCATGCGCTGGCGCTCGACAGCAGGCCCCCCCGAACGCGCTGGTGCGCACAGCGGCCGCATGAATGTCGAACCAAGGGGTGTCGCGGCGTGGTGCTCCCATCGACGCCCGCTTGTCCCATTCTTCATTCCGTCTACTGGCAGGTAGCGAGTCTGCACGCGAGCCAGATATCCAAAATGGCTGCCCTTCTGGACGGATCACCATCTGCGAAATAGCGGTTCATCGCCGATTTCAGGGGAAGGCTCGCCCGGATCAGGGAACATTCGGTTGAATCCTGACTTCATAGCCGGCTGTCGCCCTGGAAAATAGAAAGGTCTTTGCTTACGCTACTTTTCGCCACTCCAGAAGCCGGCGGCGAAGCACGCTTCGAAAGTCGGGTGTGAGCTTGCGGGAAGCACCAAAGTCTCTGCATTTTTCCGAGAACCTTGGCGACGTAATCGCCAACAGCACGGGAAGCGCCTGTCACGACGGCATTTCGCCGCGCAATCGTTCAAGTCTTTGCCGAAAGTTGCCGCCACGACCTCGCTGTCGACGCGCGGATCCAGCGGAGTCCGTCGCTAGCCCCATTCCCCTTGCCCGAAGGCCGCCAGTTCGGCCAGCGCAGCCTCCACGGTGGACGCGGTGTACACGGGCTTGCGATCCGCGACGACTGCCCGGCGCTCCTTCCAGCCGGCGTGCTCCAGGCTGATCAGATGCACGATGCAGGTCATGACATGCTCCTTGCCGACTTGTTATGCCCTAAACACAACATTTCTGACAGGCCTCATATTCCCGCACGGAATCAAATATCGAAGCGAATTCTCGGTATTCAGCAGAACAATATCAACAGGACGCCCCCCCATAGCGCTCTCCAGAGAGCCGCATTCTGCCCCGAAGACAAAGACATCAAGGAGACATCGTGAACCAGGTTGCACAAGTTCTGACGGCAATAGTAGTTGGAGTCATTGGACTGTCGGGTAATGCACAGGCGAAGGAGTATCCGGGCGATCGGCCCATAACGGTGGTTGTTCCGTTTGCGGCCGGCGGTCCTACCGACAAGGTCGCGCGTGAAGTATCGGTCGTGATGTCCAAGTACTTGAAGACCTCGATGGTTGTCGAGAATCTCGGCGGTGCCGGTGGCACGATTGGCGCGAGGAAGGTGGCTCAATCGCCAGCCGACGGCTACACCGTTCTTGTCTACCACATCGGCATGGCCACCGCTCCGGCGCTGTACCGAAAGCTCGGCTTTGATCCGCTCAGGGACTTCGAGATGTTGGGTGAAATTGCCGACGTACCGATGGTCTTGGTTGGCACCAGGAACTTACCTCCGGCAAACCTCAAGGATCTACTCGGGTACATCAATGCCAACGCAGCCAACCTTTCACTCGCCAACGCGGGAGTTGGATCGGCGTCTCATCTCTGCGGTCTTCTCCTCCAGGACTCCATTCATACGACCCTCACAACTGTCCCATACAAGGGCTCCGCGCCGGCGTTGAGCGACCTCATGGGCGGCCAGGTCAGCCTGATGTGCGACCAAACCACCAGCCTCGCAGGCCTGCTCCAAGCGAACTCCCTTAAGCCTTACGCAGCTATGCAGAGTCGTCGTGTCGAGGCTTTCAAGAACATTCCAACTTCGGCCGAGCAAGGCCTGATCATGGACGTGAGGAACTGGCACGGAATGTATGCTCCGAAGGGGACGCCCAAGCCAGTTATCGACAAGCTCGTGTCTGCGCTTCAGAGCGCCGTCTCCGACCCCGACTTTCGCGCCAGGATGAACGCTCTCGGTGCAGAAGCGGTTAGCGCGCGTCGCGCCTCTCCGGAATCCTTGCGAGCCGTCCTGACATCAGAAATTGGCAAATGGGGACCGGTGATCAAGAAGGCAGGGATATACGCGGACTGAAGAAAACGCTTTCCCCATCGAGCCGGAACCGACCAAGGAGGCCAAATGCTATACGAACTCGCAACACTCAACTTCAATCTCCAGGACACCCAAGCGGTCATCCGCGGTGCAGAAGCCTATGTCAATGCCGCTTGCGTGGCTGGGCGCCTACTCGGCGCATGGACTACCGATGTAGGCGCTCTTGGTCGAATGCTTATCCTGCGCGAGTTCGAATCCGCCGAGATGCTCGCCGCCGAACGCGAGAGAACGCTGTTCCATCCGGGCCCATTCAGCCTGTCTGCAAGCGGAGAAAGCGAGCGCGCCGTCATCACTTCCTTCGAGACGGATAGCTACAAGGCACTGCCTTTCCTCCCACCGATAACGCCGGGCACCTATGGTTCGATCTATGAGATCCGCACCTACCGCCTCAAGCCGGGCGGGTTGCCTCCGACGATAACAGCCTGGGAGGCTGCAGTACCCGATCGCGTCAAGCTCTCTGCGCTGGTGATCAATATGTACGCATTGGACGGCGCTCCTCGCATCACGCATATCTGGCCCTATGCCAATGCCAGTGAGCGCTTTGAAATCCGCGCCGAAGCAGCTCGCGCGAAGATCTGGCCGCCAAAGGGAGCGCCGGCTCACCTCATCGACGCCAACTCACTTCTTTGCGTCCCTGCACCATTCTCGCCGCTTGCATAGCTGCACACGCGCGGCAGACTCCGGGATGAGGGACGACGCGTCCGGCGCCCGCAGAACGATGACGAACCGCTAGTGCCTGAGCGGCGATAGCTTGAGTCGTCGCCAGGGCCCTATTCCGCATCGGAATCGATTCGGGCCACAGATTCCGCAACCCGTCGCCAAAATATCAGCAAGACGCTTGCACAAACCGAGAAGCGTGAAGGATGCCATGAACTTCAATCATCACATTTCAGGCCAATACAGCGACGACCACTCCACGTCGATAAAACGGTCTCCCACACAATCGCCGCGAGATGATGTCGGAGCCTTCGTGCCAGGCAAGGCTGTCGAATGGCAGCCAACAGGCTCCGGACACCTTGACGGGCTCACTTGCGGCATCAAGGACGTCTTCGATATCGCCGGGTGTCCCACCGGTTACGGCAATCCGCAATGGGAGGAGACGCATGCGTTGCCTGCCGCAGACGCCTTCGCCGTGTCGAAGCTTCGTGAGAATGGTGCCCGCATTGTCGGGAAGACCGTGACCGATGAGCTTGCCTTCAGCCTGGCCGGCAACAACTTTCACTATGGGTCTCCGATAAACACCGCCGCGCCTGACCGGCTCACCGGAGGATCCTCCTGCGGATCCGCAGCAGCCGTTGCAGCCGGCTTGTGCGATATCGGCCTGGGTACCGACACGGCCGGCTCGATTCGTGCACCAGCGAGCTTTTGCGGTGTCTTTGGCATCAGGACGACACATGGCGTGATTCCCTCCGATGGCGTGCGTGCTCTCGCGCCTTCGTTTGACGCTGTCGGCTGGTTGACACGCGATGCCCGGACACTTGCTGCGGCAGGACGCGCTCTGCTCCCTGACGCGATGCGGCCGGAAGCGTTCACGGGCTGGATGTCATTCGACGGCGCCTGGTCGGTCCTGCCCGAAGCAACCCAGCGAGCGGCAGCATCCGTATTGAGCACATGGCATCCGTGCCTGGAAGACCGTCGCTCCCTTCACACGGCAATCCCTGAGCTCGACGAGTTCGTCAACGCCTTCCGTACGGTGCAGTTCTATGAAGTCTGGAAGGAACTCGGTCCTTGGGTTGCGCGAGCGCAACCCGCGCTTGGGCCGGACATCGCCGAAAGAATCATGCTGGCGAGCAAGGTAACGCGAGATGAGTATCTCGCGGCAAGCGTGGTACGCGACCGCATCCGTGCACAGTTCCATGCCACACTGGAGCAAGGACAAGTGATCGTCATGCCCACGGTTTCCGGCCCCGCCCCCTTGCGCGCCTCGACAGTGGCCGAGCTCAACAGCCAGAGGCTTTCGGATCTGCGCTTCCTCAGTATCGCCCCGCTGGTGGGATTGCCACAGATTTCCCTGCCACTACTTACCGCCAACGGTGCCCCACTTGGCCTGTCCATCATCGGTGCGGCTGGGTCAGACAAGTCCCTTCTGGCTCTTGTCGAGAAGCTCGAAGCACAGAGCTTGCTGACCCGGCCGACCCGGCCGACCTGAGCGACATGCTTCCTCGCGCCAGTGACACCCGCGGGGAAAAGCCGCTTGAACGCAGCAGGTGGCAGGCCTTCCCGCCCACCCGAGCAAGACCGGCCGCCGAGGACGAGGCCAACCCAGGAGAAACGCTCATGACCAACCTTGTCGATACTGAATTTCCAGCCCCGATTCCCCACGGGGGAGATCTTCGCGCGGTCGTTCGCCGTTACGGCATTCCGCGTGAAAAATGGATAGATCTGTCGACCGGTATCAATCCCGTCGGCTACCCGGTGCCGCCCATCGATGCAGACGCGTGGCTGCGCTTGCCCGACGATCACGACGACCTCGAAGAGGTAGCGGCACAACACTACCGCGCGACACGTGCATTGGTGATGCCCGGGTCCCAGGCGGCGATCCGCATGCTACCCAAGATTCTGCCAAAGGGGCGTATCGGGGTCGGTTACCTCGCGTACGGGGAGTATGAACGGGCGTTCTCGGCTGACGGGTTTCCTCTCGAGTACTTTGTGACAGCGGAGGTCTCCGACGTGCGCGATCGCGCGGGCTTTCTTCTCGAACCTGGCCGCACCCTCCCCGCGGATCTGCAATATCTGGTGGTCGTCAACCCGAACAACCCCGGGGCCGAGCTCTTCACGCCCGACGCGCTGCTCGCGTGGCACAGCGAGCTTGCCGCACGCGGTGGCGCACTGATCGTCGACGAGGCGTTTATCGATGCAACGCCCGAATTCAGCGTAGCCTCGCACGCGAACGTCGACAGCCTGATCGTGCTGCGCTCCGTCGGCAAGTTCTTTGGCCTGGCAGGCGCCCGAGTGGGCACCGTCATCACTGGCGAGCGCGTCCATCGTGCCATGGAGTACCTGCGCGGACAGTGGACGATTTCCGGACCCGCCCGTGTCGTCACACGAGCAGCACTCCTGGATGGCGCCTGGCATAGACAAGCGTGTTCCCGTCTCACCGAGAGCAGCGCACGCTTCGTAAAGTTGCTGGGTGAGTACGGCCTCGACGCCTCCCGCACCCACACGCCGCTTTTTGCGTGGACACGTACGCCGGCTGCGGAAGTCTGGCAGGATTGCCTGGCACGCCACGGCATTTGGACACGACGCTTCGAAAACGTGCCGGGATTGCGCATGTCCCTGCCGCCTGATGAGCACGCATGGATGCGCATCGAGCAAGCGTTGCGTGATGCGCGCCACATCGTAGGCGGCAAGTAAAGCCACGACAGCGAAACGGCCCGAGCTTCCGAAGAAGTTCGGGCCGTTCATCATTGGCGTGCTGACCTGATCTCCGGATGCCATGCCCATCGGCAAGGCGCCCGACCTGGATAGCGGGTCAGATAGACGTACACACGTACTTCACCTCCACGAACTCATCGAGGCCATACTTCGACCCTTCCCGGCCGACACCGGATTCCTTGACTCCTCCGAATGGTGCGACGGCATTCGTAACGGCGGCTTCGTTCACGCCCACGACACCAACCTCCAAGGCCTCGGTGACGCGCCAGGAGCGCCCGAGATCGCGCGTGAAAACGTAGGCTGCCAGCCCATAAGGCGTCGCATTCGCCATGGCAATGACTTCGTCCTCTGTATGGAAGCGGAAAAGCGGGGCCACCGGGCCAAAGGTTTCTTCGTCTGCCAACGCCATGGAGGGGGTCGCATCGACAATAACCGTCGGCTCGTAGAAGGTACCACCGAGCCCATGCGGCTTTCCGCCGAGGACCACACGAGCGCCTTTTCCGACGGCATCGGTCACGTGCCGGTGGACCTTCTCCTTCGCTGCCGGGTTGATCAACGGGCCTTGTGTAACCCCCTCCTCCAGTCCATTACCCACCTTCAAGGCCGTCACCTGTTCGACCAGGCGACGCGAGAACTCGTCATACACGCGATCATGAACAAAGATGCGATTCGCGCAGATGCACGTCTGTCCGGTGTTCCGGTACTTGGATGCCATCACGCCACGAATGGCTACGTCGAGGTCGGCATCATCGAAAACGATAAGCGGCGCATTACCGCCAAGCTCGAGCGAGACGCGCTTGATCGTGTGTCCCGCCTGGCTTGCCAGCAGCTTGCCCACACGGGTGGATCCGGTAAAGCTGATCTTCCGTACACGTGTGCTACCGGTCAGTTCGGATCCGATGACCGCGGCGTCGCCAGTGATGACATTCACCACGCCCGCAGGAAAGCCGGCCTCCTCCGCAAGGCGTGCCAGCGCAAGCGCCGACAAGGGTGTCAGCTCGGACGGCTTGAGGACGATCGTACATCCTGCCGCCAGCGCCGGTGCGCATTTCCGCGTAATCATCGACACCGGAAAGTTCCACGGCGTAATCGCCGCCRCCACGCCGATAGCCTGTTTGAGTACGGTGAGACGCGAACTCTGGATCGGCGCGGGAATCACGTCGCCATACACGCGCTTGGCCTCCTCGGCAAACCACTCGACAAACGACGCGCCATACTCGATCTCCATCCGGCTCTCGCCGATTGGCTTACCTTGTTCGGCGGTGATGATCCGGGCAAGGTCTTCCTTGTTTGCCAGGATCAGATCGAACCATCGCCTGAGAAGCCAGCTGCGATAAGCTGCCGTCTGCTTCTTCCATTGGTCGAACGCCCGATCGGCGGCGGCAATCGCCTGCCGCGTCTCCGCCACACCGCACCACGGAACCGTGCCGAGTTCCGCATTGTTGGCGGGATTCGTTACCGCCGCAGTCGCGCCATCCTGCGCACCCACCCATCGTCCATCGACGTAACAGGCGTTCCGCAGCAAATCCCCGTTTGCGATCTCGAGTCCGAAGTCCGCACCTGCATGAATCTCTTGTGTAACAGTAGCCATATCAACTCCCAAATGTATCCACTCATCCCTGTCCTTGCAGAACGCATCGACTGGATGTACTCCGTCTCGTTCATGGATCAGGCGCTAGCTGCTCTGCGCCTGCGTTGCGTTCTCCCGGATGACTTCCCGCATGGTTTCGATCATCTGGGTGAGTTCACTTTCCGTGGAGAAGAACGGCGGGGAGATCGACGCGATGTCACCAGTCCAGCGCGTATAGAACCCGCGATCGAGCAATCGCTCGGTGATCTGATACCCGCGCAACGTCGGTCGACCGTCGATCGGCGTGAACTCGACTGCGCCAGCCAGGCCGATGTTCCGGACGTCGATCACATTCGGCTCGCCCTTCAATGAATGGAGCGCATCCTCGAAGAGCTTTTCGCGCGCCCGGACCTGCGCAGGCACGTCTTCCTCGTCGAAGACATCCAGCGCGGCCAGCGCCGCGGCTACCGGCACAGGATGCGCCGAGTACGTATAGCCATGGAAGATCGTGTTCACGTGTTCGGGCGTCGTCATGAACGTATTGAAGATTTCGTCGGTCATGATCACGCCACCCAGCGGCTGCGTCCCATTGGTCACCGTCTTTGCAAAGGTGATCATGTCGGGCTTCACGTTGAAGCGCTGCGCAGCAAAGTTCTCCCCCATTCGTCCAAAGCCGCAGATCACTTCGTCGAAGATGAGGAGGATTCCGTGCCTGGTGCAGATCCGGCGCAATTCCTCGAGATAGCCCACAGGCGGGACGAGTACGCCGGTCGATCCTGCCATCGGCTCCACGATGACGGCGGCGATGGTCGATGCGTCGTGCAATGCGACCAAGCGCTCCAGTTCCCGGGCGAGATGCGCGCCCCAGGCCGGCTGCCCTCTGGAGAACGCCATGTCGTTCAAGCTGTGGGTATGGGGAAGATGATCGACACCCGGCATCATCATCGTCGCGAACATCTTGCGGTTCGGAACCATCCCGCCCACGGAGATGCCCCCCATCCCGACACCGTGATAGCCGCGCTCGCGGCCGATGAAGCGGAAGCGCGCCGCGTCGCCGTTAATGCGGTGATAACCCATGGCGATCTTCAGCGCAGTGTCCACGGCGTCCGATCCGCCCGTCGTGAAGAAGACGTGATTCATCCCTGCCGGCGCCAGTCTGGCAATGCGATCGGCGAGCCGGAACGCGGATGGGTGGGACATGTTGAACGCGGCAACGTAATCCAATTGCCGCATCTGCTGGCTCACTGCCTCGGCGATCCTGGGATGGCAGTGCCCCATGCCCGTACACCACAGGCCCGAGAACCCATCGAATATGCGCTCGCCTTGCGGCCCGTAAATATAGCTACCTTCGGCTTTGACAATGAGGCGGGGACGACGCTTGAATTGCTTGTTCGGCGTGAACCCCATGAAGTACGACTCCAGATTCAATGCGTTCTGCTGGTTGGTGTCAGACTCAGCCACGAGTACTCCTTTTATGCTGGTTTCTCAGTAATTCCGAGCGGTCTTGAGCCTTTACAATACGCGCACCCGACGCTACCCTGTGAGACCAACTCGATCAGATTGATAGGGCCAATATGGCCGATTCTCTGCTTTCCGATCTACTGAACAGCACGTTGCGCCGAGACGACGACGTGCCACTGCAGCGGCAGATTTCTAACCTCATTCGCGACGCCATCCTGGACGGCACTTTGAGAGCATCCGCACGGATGCCCGCGTCGCGCGCGCTTGCGTCTGCGCTAGGGGTGGCGCGTGTAACCGTCGTCAATGCATATGGAAATTTGCTGGACGATGGCTATCTCTGCGCCGGCTCAACCAACGGCACCTTTGTCTCGGACAAGTTGCCGCTCTGCGAGCGACCCTTCGTAAAGAATTCCGACGCCCGTCCGCTTTCACGCAGGGGGATGCAGATCGTGCAAGCGCCCACCGGGATACAGGAATTCAAAGGTGCCTTCGTTCAGGGGGTGTGCGACGTCAACTACTTTCCGGTTCGGACATGGCGAGCGATTCAGAATCGCTATCTCGGTGAGCAGCATGCTGACCTGATGGGATACTCGAGCCCGGGAGGCTACCTGCCCCTGCGCCGTGCCCTGGCGGAGTACCTGCGCGTGTCGCGGGCCGTTCGTGCTTCGCCTGAGCAGATCATCGTGACGATGGGTGTCAACCAGTCCATCGATCTGTGTTCGCGGATATTGGCGGATGAAGGACAGCTCGCCTATGTCGAGAATCCGTGCCATTGGGCGGCACCCATCGTATTGAAGGCCAACGGGCTTGAGGTCAAGGCTGTCGATGTCGATCGGGAAGGCATGCTGGTCGACCAGTGCGAAGGACACCCGAGATTGATCGTCACAACACCATCACATCAGTTTCCGATGGGCGTCACCCTGTCTGACGCGCGACGCCGAACTTTGCTGGCGCGGGCCGAGGAGTGGGACGCGTTCATTCTCGAGGATGACTACGACAGCGAGTTCAGATACGACCAGAGCCCGTTGCCCTCGCTGCAAGGTGTCGATACCAGCGATCGTGTCATTCTGATGGGCACGTTCAGCAAGGTGATGTACCCGGGGATGCGCCTGAGCTACATCGTTGTCCCAACGGATCTCGTCGACGGCTTTGCAGCCGCATCCCTGCGCCTGTATCGGCCAGGCTACCTTTCGCTGCAAGCTGCCCTGGCGGATTTCATCGTCGACGGACACTTTGCAAAGCATATTCGACGCATGCGTGAGATCTACGGCGCGCGTCAGGACGAACTGCTGCGATGCCTCGACCAGCATTTCGGCGCGGAGATGGAAACCTCGCGCAATGCCGCRGGCCTGCACCTGACCGTCAGGATCAACGGCCTGGCCGATTTCGAGGCTGCCGTCTCCCGCTCGCGTGCGGAGGGAATCTATCTTCGGCGCCTGAATACCTACAATCAGAATGCCACGCCGTTTCGCGATGGTTTCGTGCTGGGCTATGGCGCCATCGAAGTCGAGGCGATCCGCGCATCTGCCGACGCCTTCGCTCGCGTAGTCAATGAACTGCGCAGATGATTGTTCCGCACTGGCGGCCGACATGGCCACGGCACGGATGATGGACGGCACAGTCAAGCAACGTGCCATCTCGCGCCGCGGCAGCGAGCCCTCCTTATCTCATCCTCAGAGATCAAGCACCATGTGATCGGACTTGCAGCGCGAGACACACACCATCATCACGCTGTTCGATGCCTTCTGCGATTTGCTGAGAATGCTGTCCCGGTGATCGGCCTCCCCAGCGAGGATGCGCGTCTCACAGGAACCACACACACCCTCTTCGCAGCTATACAGGACGTCCACGTCTGCCTCCAGCAGACAGCTGAGCAACGGTTTTTCCTTGGGGACATGCAGGGTGCGGCCGCTCTTGGCGAGTTCGACCACGCACTGCCCGCTGGGGACAGCCTGCCCGGAATCGACCGTGGCGGCCCTGAAGCGCTCGACGTGAACATTGGGGAAGCCCAACGCCTCGCATGCTGCCTCGAACGCGTCGAGCATCCCCGAAGGGCCGCAACAGTAGAAGTGATCGTTGGGCGTGAAGGCCCGCAGATAGTCTTCAAGACTTGCCGTCGCACCAGACTCCTCCGAGAAGTGAAGCTGCATTGCAAGCCTGTCGCCGACCATTTTCTCCAGGTCACGCAGAAACGGCGCCTCGCGGCGGTTACGCGCACAGTACAKAAGATGCGCCGCCCGATCGAGACTATCGAGACGACGCATCATGGAGAGGAGCGGAGTTATCCCGATGCCGCCAGATACGAATACGGATCTCGGCGCATCTTCGACCAGCGCGAAGTTATTGCGCGGCTTCGAGATGGGAAGCACATCGCCGGCCCGCAACTCGCTGTGCACCCAGCTCGATCCGCCACGGCTGGATCGGTCACGCAACACACCGATCCGATAGCGACCGACATCCTCCTGCGAATTGTGCAGGGAGTAGCTACGAACGAGGCCATTTGGCAGGTGCAGATCGATGTGAGCGCCGGCGGCGAACGCGGGGAAACTGATGTCGGGCAGCGCAGGATGCAGTTCAATGCTGATGACGCCATCCGCAACAGCGACCACGCTATGCACGAGCGCATGCAGGGCATCCGCGGCAGCGTGCGTGGAAGGATGGGCGACCTTCTGCGCCACATGTGCGGTCGCCGGGGAAGCGGGTGTTTGCGTCATCATGGGTAGTCTCCACAAATTCGATGAGATGCTTGGCAGGCGACGCTGGGTCGATCAGGTTCGCAGGATTCGTCAAGTGAACCGACGCCGCAGGTGGCCGAGAGTGACACCCCGATTTTCGTCCAGCGAGCGAGGAATGCGGAGCACGATTTGATTCCATACCGGAATCTGGCCTTGCGCACCCCGTTGTGGCTTCCACCCCCGTTTGAATTCCGTTACATTCGGCCTGGGCACCACGCGAGCAGCATACGGAGGCAAGATGAGAATCGAGGATCTACGTGTATTTTCGGTACTGGCTGAGGCTCGCAGCCTGCATCGC
>NZ_JBFTND010000085.1:0-28739 GCF_056397305.1 Cupriavidus sp. 05N40 | reverse complement strand
CTCCTGCCCATGTATCACCTGGACCGCGCAGGCTTCGAGTTCGACATTGCCACCTTATCAGGCAATCCGACCAAGTTCGAATGGTGGGCGTTCCCTTCTGAAGACGCCGAGATAAAGGCCCTCTACGCGAAGTACGAGCAAAAATTCCAGCAGCCGCTCAAGCTTGCTGACGTAGTAAATTCCTTGGACAAGGATGCAAACTACATTGCCGTTTTCGTCCCTGGGGGACATGGTGCCCTGATGGGGCTACCGTTCAGCGCGGACATGAAGGCCACCCTGCAGTGGGCTATGCAAAACGATAGGTACATCATCACGCTGTGTCACGGGCCCGCCGCCTTACTTTCGGCCAGCGTCGACGAACCCAACGGCGGAGATCTTTTCCGCGGCTACCGCATCTGCGCATTCCCAGATGCTATGGACAAGCAGACGCCGGATATTGGCTATATGCCCGGTCCATTGCGCTGGTTCTTCGGTGAAAAACTTGCTGCTATGGGAGTCGAGATCGTAAACACTAAAATTGATGGAAGCACGTTTCGAGACCGGAAGCTCCTCACGGGTGACAGTCCCTTCGCGGGCAACAATCTTGGCAAGCTGGCTGCGCGCGCGTTACTGGACGAAGTGCAGAATACAGGTGGGCGCTAGTTCTCACGCCATCAGAGACCTTGTCTGCTCAGGCGCTTGAATTGGCACTGCCTGCGTAGACTATCGAGTCGCCTTTAGTCGCGGCGCGGGATGTTTCACTCGTCCCGCGCCGCGAGGCTTTCCGGTGGAATCTGAATGTGATTATTTGGTCCTGGAAAACTATCATGGCAATCACGCCGAGGCCGAGCGTGACACCGCGCACGCCGAAGCGGTTGCTCTGTCGGCGCAGTTAATCGAAGGGTCCCGCCCAGGTGCGCCGTCAAGCGAGCAAGCGCAACGTCGGACGGCCGGCGACCAGGCGGCCGATACCTGAGCAATGTCCGCTGGCACCCCCTCCCCCCTAATTTGCCGACTTGGTGACGTTGCAGTCGACGCCAGCGGACGTGCCGCCGCCGGCATTCTTCAGTGTAAGGGTAAGCCTGCTTCCTTTCGCCGCCGTGATGGTCTGCCCATAACTAACCGTCGGCATGAACTGAATATCCGGTGCGACYGCCAGCGGAGGGTTCTTTGTGCCGTCGACGGTCAGGTCAAGCTCCACGGTAATGGAGTCAAAAGCAATGCCCCAATCCTGCTTCCTTCCCTCCAGATTCTTTTTGAAAGTGCACAGGCCCTGGGCCACTTGTTCGAGTGCCGTGGGAATATCGACTGGCTTGCCCGGGGGAATCGGCGCCGTATTGCAGCCGACCAACAGGAATGGCAAGAGAAATAATGGGAGAAAAAGGTAGGAGCGCATCAGGATCCCGCTGGACGCTATACGAAGCGTCAATCTGTGCCTGCGTCGCCCCCGCGTCCGTACGCTGTCGAACAGACACGTTGGGTGTCCGTGCCCTTGAGAACTGTGCGCCCACGGCAAACCACATCTGCATGACCTGCCAGGAGCCACGATGCCAGGTGTCAGCAGCATGACTGCCACGCAAAGGCACCCGGAAGCCTCGCTTCAGGCGGCAACTCCCGTGATCTCCCCATCGCTTGGTTAGTGCCGCATGAGGCGCTCCGGGTGGTGGGAGGGAATGGGTGGGAGGGAATGGGCGGGAGGCTCCGCGCCGAAATTCTGTGGGCCTCTTGCGGGATACCATTTCGATGAGAGAACATCACGCATGTGTTCTACTGCGCCATTGAAAAGGGCGGCCTATCTCTCGTGTTCGCGTGTGCTTATTGATTTCATAGACCCAAGGGCTGAAATGAATCGCGTCACTCAACCACGTCTCAAATGGCTGGCCATCCTGTGGCCGCTCTGCTTGACGCCTGTCCTGGCGGTCGCTCAWGGCATCTCGGAATTTCAGCTGCCTGGAGCCAATCTTCAGAAGAGTGCCAATGCGGTGATCTCGCTGATGTCCTTCGCGGTGGTTCCAGACCTTGCATCCAGCTCCCTGGCGATCAATAACGGGGCGACGGGCAATCCGAATGTCACCCTCTGGCAACTCGGCGGAGGGTTCACCTGGAGCAAGACGCTGCCGTTGTATCTCGAAGGTTCGATCGGCTACAACCGCTACGATCCGACCTACGTTGCTTCCAACGGGGTCGACTCTCGCCTGATACCAACCAAGTGGAACACCGTAGCCGGAACGATGGGCGTGGGGTGGGATTTCCCGCTCACCGCAAATAAGGAGTTGGTGTTCCGCCCCATCTTCAACGTCTCATTGGCCCGTGTCACCACGGACGCGTCGGTGGCGCAGTTCCTGCTAGGTCAGAAGACTGGCAAGGATATCAACTTCATCGAAAATGGCCACCTCAACGCCTATGGGTTAGGCGGCTCGGTGATGCTCGATTGGGAGCGCCATGCGCCGACTTACGACGCTGACGTCGAGTTGCGCTACACGAACATCCACCTGCAGAGCTTTGGCGGCACGAGTTCCGCAGTGACGGGGACGGGGTCAGCCCAAACCGCCAGCCTGTATGCGCGTTATCGCGCCCCCACTGGCATGTGGGCCCTGGATCGGCCGGTACGCTACGTACTTGAGTTATCGCACTCGCGCTACCTGGGGCGTGATGCCAGCACGCTGGGGTTTAACGACCTTACCACGCTCGGCACTGGCCTCGAACTCGACACGTCGGCGCATGAAGTCTTTGTCACGAGGATTCGGGCCGTGGTGCGCTATGTGTTCGGCAACAATGTGTCGGGTATTTCCTTGGGAATCGCCGCAAGCTTTTAGTGGAGCAGCACAGCGGCCTTTTTAAGTAAGGGGTGACAGCCCGATCTGGGGCCTTCGTACTCCGCCGAGAATCTCACTCGAGGCCGCGGACCTGATCGATGCGTGCCCCTGTCAGTTGCTCGCTGAGTTGCCAAAGTCGCCCGGCGGCGACCGGGTCCGTCGCTCGCGGCCGTACGCCGTGCATCTCCGTTGAGGTGTCAGAAGGCAGTGCGCGGGCGATCTCGCAGTCGGCGCAGTAAACGCCACCCATGCCGTCAAGCTTCGGGCTCGTCGCGCACCATACGGTCGTAGCAGCACCTTGTTGCGCCGTCTTCTTGTTGTTCTCCGGATCAATGATCGGCCTGCCCTCCTTGTCGAGGATCTCGCTTGCATCGATCTGCGCTTGCGACATATGCCGGACGAGTGCCGTCACGATGCCTCCCGGGTGCACGGAGAAAGCTCGCACGCCGTGACRTTGCCCGATCGAATCCAGCGCGACAGCGAACAGGGCATTTGCGGTCTTTGATTGGCCGTAGGCAATCCACGGGTCGTACTCGCGAGCCTCGAAATTGGGATCATGGAAGTCGATCCCCGCGCGCCGGTGCCCGTAGGAGCTGAGTGCAATGACGCGGGCCCCGTTGGCACGGCGCAAGGCAGGCCAAAGCCGGCAGGTGAGCTGAAAATGGCCAAGATGGTTGGCGGCGAATTGCGATTCGTAACCACGCGCATCGCGCGCGAGCGGCGGAGCCATTACGCCCGCATTGTTGACCAGGATGTCGATCGAATCTGTGGCTGCGAGCACACGTTCTGCAAGCCTGTCGATCGACGCCGGATCGAGGAGGTCCATATTCTCCAGGACCACGCCGGGAATGTCGCGAAGCGCTTCCTGGGCCTTGGCCATGTCGCGAACGGGCACGATAACCGTTGCACCTGCCGAGCGGAAAGCCCGGACGGTTTCAACGCCGATTCCGGAATACCCGCCGGTAACGACGACTTTCCTGCCGGTGAGGTCGATGCCTGTGATGACTTCCGCAGCAGTGGATGCTGGGCCGAATCCCGAACCGATGGGTGCTTGCAAAGTGGGCATGGAATCTCTCCATTTGAAGGATGGAGGCACTTTAGCCCGCCCAGCCCGTACTTAGAATGCTTGATAGGCCGTGTTTTATGCGCGATAGTTCGAGAAATGACCACAGACCTTCTCTCGGAACTGCTCAATCTCGTGCGCGCCCGATGCCGTCTCTCCGGGCGGCTCGTCGCCGGTGGAAGCTGGGGGCGATGCTTTGCCAATCTCGATGCGGTGAAATTCTGCGCGGCTGTCGAGGGCGCTTGCTGGTTTTTCATGGACGGGATGGCGGCCCCTGCACAGTTCGAGCGCGGAGACATTCTGGTCACGAATGGCTCCCGCGCGCTGGTTCTGGCCAGCGCACCGCACCTCATTCCAGACGCGGTCACGACATCGCTTGCTCAGGACGACAATGGCGATTACCGCCTGGGGCAAGGTGAAGATTTCGTGATGCTGGGCGGCATGGTGGAGATCGACGATCGGCATCAGCCTCTGCTACTTGGCGGCCTCCCGCCACTCATTCACGTCAGCGGCGCTCACCGCGAAGCGGCAAGCCTTGGCTGGCTGCTCGAACAGATCGTCCGTGAAATGAAGCCTCCGCCGCGTCCCGGATGGCCCATCGTGCTTGCAGAACTGGCTCAGCTTCTTTTTGTGCAGACGCTCAGGGCCTATGTCATGCAGTCACCGAAAAACGACGGCGGCTGGCTCAGGGCCTTGGGTGACAGACGGCTGGCGCCCACCCTCGCGGCGATGCACGCGGACCCCAGGCGCGCCTGGAGTCTGGAAGATCTTGCACAGGAAGCCGGCATGTCACGCACCTCCTTCGTCGTGCACTTTCGCGAAGTGATGGGCGTGCCCCCGCTCACATACCTGACGAACTGGCGCATGCATCTCGCGGAGCGAGAACTGCGCGCAGGCGCATCCGTCGCGGAAGTCGCCGAAGCAATCGGATACACGTCGGAAAGCGCGTTCAGTCACGCATTCAAGCGCGTGACTGGGACAGCACCAGGGCGATATCGCAAGGCGATCGACGAGGAGCGTTCAGCGCGCGRGGGCGGCGCATCTGAAAACGAGGCGGCAACCGCATTTTAGAGGTACAGCCATGTCAGTCGCGATAGCAGCAGCGTGGACGGTTCCTCGTAATCTGTTGATTAATAGAGGATTTCTCTTGGGCCATCGAGCAACCGCAAACGGCGTCATTGCGAGCTCGATTTCAGCCCGCAGCGCTTGTTCTGGGACGCGGCGCCCCCTTGATGCCCGGTTGGCTACCGCCAAGATTCGCGAGTCGTTTCGCGGCTTCACGCTGGATCAAGGCCTTTAGCGCTTCGCGCACGAGTGCCGTTTTCTCCTCCAGACCCGTATAGGCTTGAGCCTTGGCGATCAAGTCGTCATCAAGCGCAATAGTCGTACGCATGGGAATCTCCGCTAGGCATGAGCACAAACCATAGCATCGATTGATGACGAAAATGGTGCCTCTTGTCGTCCCGCGCGCCGGGCTGATTGCAGCGAGCCGTCAACACGATCCGCTCCTGCTGCAGATTCAACTGACGGCGGCACTGCATATTGACGAAGGCGATTACGAAGCGGCACTGAAATTTCTTCCCATGCTGGAACGAAAAGTCGAGCGTATCCTCGTCACCGGCTTCGGTACGGGAGTCAAGGCGGGCCACGCTATGGTACGCGGCGGGCCATATGCGGCTACGTCCGACGGTCGGACGTAAGCGCCCAGTGACCCCGACTTGAAGCAACGCAAGAGAGCAAGGAGCATCGTGTCCACCTAAATTCTTGGTGGACACGTGAACACTATCGAAGAGATGCCGCCTGCGCGGCGTCGGCATCGGCGTCGGCATCGGCATAGCGCCGAGCCGCCATCCCCATGGAACTGGTCCGACCATGTGGTTGATCGTGGCTATCGGCGAGCCAGACTGAGCGGCCCAAACGCCTGCGCGACCGGCATCATTTCTATCAAGTTAACGTTGACGTGTTCCGGCTGGCTCGCGATCCAGGTGACAGTACGCGCAATGTCCTCAGCCTTGAGTGGGTCGAGCCCTTGATAGACTGACTCCGCCCGATCATTGTCCCCTCTGAATCTGACACGGGAAAATTCAGTACCGCCACAAAGGCCGGGCTCGACGCAGGTGACACGGACGCCCGTACCGAGAAGGTCGGCGCGTAGATTCAAACTGAACTGGTGCACAAAAGCCTTCGTCGCGCCATACACATTGCCTCCGGGATACGGATAGGTTCCTGCCGTCGAGCCGATGTTGACGATATGCCCGCGCTTTCGTTCGACCATTCCTGGCAGGAACCGATGAGTGACATTCATCAGGCCGCTGATGTTGGTATCCACCATCCTTCCCCAGTCCGGGAGACTTGCTGATGGGGCTAGCTCCAGCCCTAAGGCGAGACCCGCGTTATTGACCAAAAGATCGATTTCCGAGAACACTTCCGGAAGTGATGCAGCGGCGGATTCCACCTCGTCTATTTTGCAAACATCCATTGCGACGGGCAACAGTCGCGACCCCAGTTCCGCACCGAGGGCGGCAAGACGGTCAGCACGCCTGGCCGCCGCTATTACGTGGTACCCGGCGCGGACAAGGTCCCGGCAAATTGCGGCGCCGAATCCAGCCGAGGCACCTGTTACGAGTGCAACTCGTCGCGGTTCTATTTCTGCCACCTACTTCTCCATTAACATATAAATAGTACTTCTCAAAACGATGTATTCCGGACCTGCTCGGTCCCGAGTGGCCCGAACGATCGTCATCGCTTGCTCGAACAACTGACTGTCGCGAGGACTCAGCCTAGTTGCAGGTGTCGGTTGGCTTCCTCCCGCACTACGTGCAACACATGGCGTTTTATAGCGTTGTATTCCTCATCCGCAAGCAGATCCTCTATATCTCTTTGCCTCTCGAAAGACAGGCGCACTTCCTCACGAATTGTTCCTGGGCAAGCGGACATCAGGAGCACCCGACTTCCCAGGATCAGTGCTTCATCAACATCGTGCGTGACAAACAAGACTGTTGTCCCGGTGCGCGACCAGATCTCGACCAGCAGCTCCTGCATCACCGTTCGCGTCTGAGCATCGAGCGCACCGAATGGCTCGTCCATGAGCAAGACCCGCGGCTTCATGATCCACGCGCGCGCCAGGGCTGCCCGCTGGCGCATGCCGCCTGATAGCTCCCAGGGCTTGGCGTTCTCATACGCGCCAAGCCCAACAAGCCGCAGGAACTCCTTCGCCTCAGGCAGGTACTGCTCCCTTCGGACGCCTGCCATGCGAGGGCCAAAGGTCACGTTGTCAATCACCGATAGCCAAGGGTACAGACACGGTTGCTGAAATACCATGCCACGCGCCGGTCCAGGTCCGACCACACGAGCACCATCGCAGAGCACTTCGCCCGTGATCGGAGATTCGAAACCCGCAACCAGGTTCAGGATGCTTGACTTCCCGCAACCGGAAGGACCAAGCAGTACGCCAAACTCACCTTGATTCAGCGTTAGGGATACGTTATCCAGTATGTTGGGCGCGTCACCTGACTTCCCCGCAGCGTAGTGAAAATTCACATTCAGCAGTTGAATCGCGTTCATCGCAGACTACTCCTTCCCAGCCCAAGGAACATAGCGTTGCTGTGCTCGCACAAGCATCCAATCCAAGGCGTACCCCAGACCGCCAAGGATCAGAATCCCAAGTATCACGACATCGGTTCGCAAGTATGAACTTGCGTTGACAATCATCCAGCCCACACCGGTCGTGGAAGCCACCATCTCTGCTGCGATAAGCGACGTCCAACCGATTCCCACGGCGATTCGGATACTGGTGAAAATATCTGGCAGACTGTTTGGCAGGATGACGTGAAGGAATACCTTTCGCTTGCTCAACCCTAGCGACCGAGCCACCCGAACGCGGGACCCAGGTATGTTCGCCACCGAGGCTGCCGAGCCCACCACGACGTTCAAGACGGTGGCAACGAAGATCAAGGCGAACTTCGACGATTCGCCGATGCCTAGCCAGACAATGGCAAGAGGTACCAGGGCAATCTTGGGCAGTGGCCTGAGGAATTGAACGAAGGGATCGAGCATTGCAGCCAGCACCCGGCTTTGTCCCATCGCGAGGCCAATTGGTACGCCCAGCGCCACCGCAGTTACGAAGGCAACTAGTGCGCGCCCGAGGCTGATTGCTATGTGCTGCCATAGCGGCACCTGTCCGTAGCCGTGCTCCCAGAGACCCCTTGCCGTGCCGATGATTTCGCTTGGCGCCGGCAAGAAGAGCGAGTCAGCCCATCCGAAAGTACCTGCGCACTGCCAGGCGGTGGCGACGCCAAGCACCGCCGCGATACTAATCAGTGCGCTTACATTTGATTTCATGATTCGTCCAGACTCAGCGAACTTGCTGCTGGGCGAGCCTGAGATAGGTTGGCTTGATGCTGCTAGCGAACGATGACGGGATATCCTGCCGCTTTACTTGCTCGATATCGGCCAGAAATTCTGCCGTCCTTCGCACCGCAAGGGAAAGCCCGGCACTGTCTGTATTTGACCCGTCGCCAAACCACGCCGGGGTCAACTGCTCCGTGATGGAGGGATACTGGTTGCCTGCGAGAGAGTTGCGAACAGCTGGCACCGAAGCACCCAACTCCTTCGAAATTGCCTCCGCAACCACTTCTGGTGTCTTCCGATAGATAGCAATCTGCTGCTCGTGGACAGTCAAGAGCTTTGCCACCAATTCCGGATACTTCGACGCAAAATCCTTGCTCACCGCATAGTTGTTATAGATCAGGTAGCCGTCTTTCTTGAGGTCCTTCGTGGCAAAGACCGCATGGCCACCTGCATCTTCCAGCGCAGAATTGAAGGGTGCCCATACATACCCTGCATCGATATCGCCACGGCGCCACGCCGCCACGAGTTCATCCGGACGCAGCGGAACAAACTTGATTTTGGTCCGATCGATCCCATGGACTTTGACGGCGGTATCCAGCGCATATTGAGCCGTGGAATTCGGCGGATATCCGACCGTCTTGCCTTCCAGATCCTTAAGCGTCTTGATGGAGTCTCGACCCACCAATCGTTCGTAGGTCGCAATTTCTGCAGAAACACCCACGATCTCGATGGGCAACTTGCGTATCACGGCGGAAACTGTAGGGCTGGATCCGAAATTTGCGATATCGATGCTCTTTGTGGCGAACAGATTTAATACGTCAGCACCCGTCGCGAATTGGATCCACTTCACCTTTGTCCCAAACGCCTTTTCCAGTGAATGGTCAACCTTGGCATTCACGATCAACTGTGCCCCACCGCTGTAGGCGACGCGCACCTCCTGCGGAATTGCCGATTGCGCGTGAGCGCCAAACATGCCAGCGGCAAGGCTAGCGGCTATTACAGCTTTGAGGGAGTCCAACATGGGCGTAACCTAGAATTGTGACGGCCCCAATCCTATGTTCCACCGGAGCCAACAGGAACTAAGTATTGAGGATATACATATCCGGATTTTCCACTCTTGCCGAGAGAAAACAGGATTTTCGGGAAGAGGTGCGCGCCTGGGCCGCGAGAGATCACCGCGAACGGTTGCCGCGCGACCGATCCGCTGCCTGCGTACACCTTGGCAACTGCGGCCAGCAGTTGCGCCGCGGGCAGCTAGCGCCGGCGGCCCGCGTTGACGGCCCGTCAAGCCCCGTTCACGCAGGAACGCATGCGTGGTGGGCGACACCGGCAGCGCCCCGAGCCTGGCCGCGCCACCATGTGTACAACCCCGCGGGATATGCCACCGTCGGCACGCCGCTGGGCGATGCGCCAAGCATGCGGCGCGATATCCCGGCCCGGCGGCTAAGCGTTACGGCTTGCCGCCATACTGTTTCTGCAGCTGCGCCAGCAGCGGCGAGCGCGGAACCAGGTCGAGCCGGGCTTCAAGCCCGACCAGCCAGCCCGAGCCGTGCAGGCGCTGCAGCACACGATCGACCGCCGCTGCCGTGTCCTTGTCGCCCTTGCGCACCCATGCCACCTGCGGCGCCGGATCGACCTCGTCGGGCAGCACGGCGTAGTCGCGCCACTCCGGATCCTTGGCCACCAACTGGCCCAGGGTCAGGCTCTCATGGACCGCGGCCACGCAGGACGCACCGCCGCGCAGCGCCAGCAGCGATTCCGGCATGCCTTTGAAGCCCTTGAGCTCGGCGCCGTAGGTGGCCGCCAGCGGCTTGGCATAGCTGCTGCCCTGCGACAGGCACACGGATTTGCCGCGCAGGTCTTCCCAGCGGCGAATACCGCTGCGCTTCAGGAAGATGGCGGTGCCGCCGTTGCGGTAGTAAGGGGTCGGCGCATAGTCCAGCAGCGTGGCGCGTTCCGGCGTCAGCAGCATGCTGGCAACGAGCAGGTCCACTTTGCCCTGCTGGAGGAACTGCACGCGGTTGGTGGGCAGCACCGGCACCAGCTCGGCCTGTACCGCCAGTTCACTGGCGATCTTGCGTGCCAGTTCCGGGTTGAAGCCGAAGGGCTTGCCGGTGCCCGGATCGATGGAGCCAAAGGCGCTGTTGCCGTTGATGATCACGCCGATGGTGATCTTGCCGCGCTCGCGGATCCGATCGAGTGTGGCGTCTGCCTTGGCGGCCGGCATCGCACCGCAGAGTGCGAGCGGCAGCACGGCAAGCGCCATGCGGCGCCCAAATCGGGGAGTGTGTTTCATCAGGAAGCCGGTTCAGGAACGATGAGGCGTGGGATCGTCGGCGAGCTGGTACAGGCAGTCGCCGCGTTGGGTCAGCGCCGGTACGCGCTTGCAGATGGCCAGCCCCGCCGCCGGAAAATACACGGTCACCGGCTCGCGCTCGGGCCGCTCGGGCGTGTGCAGCCGTGCCGCAGGTTGCCCCGCTTCGACACGCTCGCCGAGTTGCACGAGCGGCTCGAAGATGCCGTCGTCGTACGCGTAAACGTAGTGCCGCGTGCGATCCACCCGCAGCAGCCGCGTGTCATGCGGCGGCCCGGACGGCACCAGCGGTCCTTCCAGCGCTCCGATGTGCCCGAGCAGATGCAGCAGACCTTGCCAGGCGCTGCCGAGCACGGCGGCGTCCACAGTGCCCGCACCGCCCAGCTCGGTCAACAATCCCAGCACGCCGTTGCGACGTGCCGCGGCAAGCAGGCCGACCGGATTGGCGCTCTCGTTGACCAGGCTGTACGGCAGGCCGAATGCGGACACCGCGGCCAGCAGGCGCTGCTGGCGTGCCGGATCAGGCTCGGCCTGAGCAAACAGCGTCGCGCCATGGTACTGGAGCGAGCTGCCACCGGAATGCAGGTCGACCACCACGTCCACACGCGACAACAGGCTGCGCTCGATATAGTCCGCAATCACCTGCGTCGGCGTGCCGCGCGGATCGCCGGGAAAGCTGCGGTTCAGGTTGCCGCCATCCAGCGGTGAGGTCCGCAGGCCGGCTTGCGCGGCCGGGTAGTTCGCCATCGGCAGCAGGATCAGCCGGCCCCGCACCTGCTCGGGTGCAATTTCTCGGACCAGGCGGGAGACGAGGATCTGGCCCTCGTACTCGTCGCCGTGATTGCCGGCCATGACCAGCACGGCCGGTCCGTCGCCGTTGCCGATCGAGGCAATCGGAATGGGCAGCCAGCCGTAGGCCGAGCGATGCACCGAGTGCGGCAGGCGCAGGCAGCCGACCTGCTTGCCGGGGCGCTCGAAGTCGATTTCGCAATGGATCGGAGAGGCGATCGGGGGTTGGCGGTCAGCGCCCATCGCTCAGTCCGCCAACAACCGGACGCCGATGTCGGCTTCCCGCTCGTGCTGTGCAACACGCTCCGGCAACTGTCGTGCTTCGGCGATGAAAGCGGCCACGGCCGCGTGGCGCAGGCTGGCAACGTCGTTGCCTGACACTGCTGATAAGGAGAGATCTTGTCTGGTCATGCGCCGAATGTAACGCCGCCACCGCGCGGCGAGAAAGAAGGCTTTCGAGTATCGACATGAGGGCGGCTTCAATCGGGGCCGCCCGTGGCCCGGCGCGGGCCGCATATGCATACGCTCAAACATTCGTTGGTAGACGGCGGCCGGCTTCGTATGCTTGGTCGCCTGATCAGGCTCCGGTGCTTTCGCGCAAAGGACCCCCTGCAAGCTCCCCTCGCTGCTGGTTCCCACGCTGGACGAATCCGGCGCGCCGGACTTTGCCGTGGAGAGCTGGCAAGGACTGCTCGCGCCCGCAGCGGCCCGGCCCTCGTGGTCGACCGTATGAGCCGCGATGTGCCCGCGGTGCTGCACGCACCAGCGAGACACAGCCAGCTGGAAGATGCGGGCTATGTCGTGGTCGCCTCGTCGGCGCAGGAGCCCGTGCAACGCTGTCGCGCGACCTGCCCCGGTACGCCTCGGTGATCGCCGCATCCGGCATCGCCTTGCGCTGACCCGCACAACCAAACAATGACTGACATGACCCAAACCATCGACGCCCCCACCCTTCGCAACTGGCTGAACGATGGCCAGCCGTTCGCCCTGTTCGATGTACGCGAGCATGGCCAATACGGCGAAGGCCATCCCTTCTTCGCGGTGCCCCTGCCCTATAGCCGCCTTGAGCTGGAGGTCGGCCAGCTGGCACCGCGCCGTGCGGAACGCATCGTGCTGTTCGACGACGGTGACGAGGCGAATGCCGTGGCATCGCGCGCGGCGCGGCGCCTTGCCGGTCTTGGTTACCTGAACGTGACGGTACTCGACGGCGGCGCGCCCGCCTGGGCTGCCGCCGGTTACACCTTGTTCAAGGGAGTCAATGTCCCCTCGAAGACGTTTGGCGAGCTGGTCGAGCAGATCCAGCACACGCCCCGCCTGAGCGCCGACGACCTCGCCGCGCGCCGGGCTGCCGGCGAGAACTTCTTGCTGGTGGATGGCCGCACCGAGGAAGAACACCGCAAGATGACCATCCCCGGCGCTGTGAGCTGCCCCAACGGCGAGCTGGCGCTGCGGCTGCCCGCGCTTGTGCCGAATCCGAACATGCCGGTGGTGGTGCATTGCGCTGGGCGCACGCGCAGCATCGTGGGCGCGCAGACGCTGCTGAACCTGGGCTTGCCCAATGCGGTACTAGCGCTGGAGAATGGCACGCAAGGTTGGTACCTGGCGGGCCACGCGCTGGAACATGGCAGCGATCGCTTCGCTGTGGAGGTTCCGTCTGGCCCGGTACTCGCCGCGGCGCGCGAGCGCTCCGCCAAGCTGCTGCAGCGCCTTGGCCTGCCTTCGCTGTCGACTGCGCAAGCGCAGCAATGGCTGGACGATGCGCAACGCACCGCCTACCTGCTCGACATCCGTTCCGCGGACGAATTTGCCCTGCGCACGATCAAAGGTGCGGTGCATGCGCCCGGCGGGCAGTTGGTGCAGGCAACGGATCACTATATCGGTGTGCGCGGCAGCCGCGTCATCGTGTTCGACGATGACGGTGTGCGCGCGCCGGTGGTCGCCAGCTGGTTGCACCAGCTGGGCTTTGAGACGGCCGTGCTTGCCGATGGCGTGGACGCCGCGCTGCAGGTGCGCGCGTGGCCGAAGGCGGAGACAACATCCGCCCTGCCCGTGCTCGATGCCAACCTGCTGAAAGCACTGAGCATCGAAGCCCAGCGGCTGGCAGTCATCGACCTGCGCGAGAGCGCGGCATTCGAGCGAGGCCATGCCTCTGGCGCGGCCTGGTCGATCCGGCCGAGGCTACTGCAACAACTGCAGGAGCTTGGCGTGGCGCATGCCGAACCGGTGGTCCTGATCGCCAGCGAGCCAGGCGTAGCGGCACTTGCGGGAAAAGACCTGCTGGAGGCCGGCTATCGCCACGTGTACCGCACCGACGATGGCTATCGCACCTGGCAGTCGGCCGGACTCCCGGAAGCGCTTGCGCCGCAGCCGCTGCCGGCGCAGGCGCGCATCGATTACCTGTTCTTCGTGCACGACCGCCACGAAGGCAACCGGGACGCGGCCCGCGCCTACCTGGCGTGGGAAACCGGGTTGATCGCGCAGTGCGCGCCGGATGAGCTTGGTGTGTTCCGCATCGCCGCACCTGGGCGAGACGCACCCCAGCCAGCGGCGTCGGCAGTCTAGCGGCAGACCGGGCGGGCCGGCCGGCCCCTGCAGCCGTTTACGCCACCGCCACCTGGCCGCGCGCGCCCTTGTCGGTGATGGCGGGACGGATCGGCATTCAGGCGTGCGCTCGGCACCAGTGCGCGGGTCCTGCCGCCCAAACTCGAGCTTCTGGCCGCCAACGCATGGGAGGCCACCTGCCGCCCGCGCGCCACGCGCGACTGCGTGGTTTCCGGGTGGTCGTCATCGACCCATGGCCCGGCGCCGAACGCAATCACGGGCCGGCCAGCCCATGCGTTCCAGCGGGTGCGCCCCCCTTCCCCCGATTCGCGCGGCGTAACGCATAACGATAGTTGAAGCCGTTCGTTGCTCGGGCAGGCGCGACCTCGGAAGATTGCCGACTGCCTTGCTACGCCTTTCCGGCCTTCCCATTCGATGATCTCGCGCTCTCGCCACGCTTTGTCCGACTTCAGCGGACGCCTCCGGCGCGGCATCCCCCTGTATCCCAGAGCCGCATCGCGCTGACTGCCGCATTGACTCCGGCATTGACACCGGCATTGACTTCTTTCAACAAGAGAGACACCTCCCTCCTTCATGTCTTCGAACTCCAATTCCTCTTCCGTGGCGCACGACCCGCGCCTGCGTGTCGCTGTCGACGTCGGCGGCACCTTCACCGACGTGGTGCTGCTACGCGGTGCCGAGAAGCACACGCTCAAGGTGCTCACCACGCCGACGGCCCCTGAGCAAGCCGTGCTCGGCGGCGTCGAAGAAGTACTGCAACTGGCGAACGCTGGCTGGGCCGACGTCGACCTGCTGATCCTCGGCACCACGCTGGCCACCAACGCGCTGATCGAGCGCAAGGGTGCGCCCACCGCGCTGCTCACCACCCACGGTTTCCGCGACCTGGTGGAAATCGGTCTCGAAGACCGCTTCGCGCAGTACGACGTGTTTCTGGACAAGCCCGCGCCGCTGGTGCCGCGCCACTGGCGCCATGGCGTGGTCGAGCGCACGGATGCGGCCGGTCGCGTGATCACGCCGCTCGATGAAGCGCAGGTCGTCGAACTGGCCAGGCAGCTCCTGGCCGACGGCATCGAGAGCGTGGCCGTGTGCTTCCTGCACGGCTATGCCAATCCCGCGCACGAGCGCCGCGTGCGCGAACTGCTGCGCGAACATGCGCCGGGCCTGTGGGTGTCGCTGGCCTCCGACGTGTGCCCCGAAATCCGCGAGTACGAACGCCTGTCGACCATCAGCGCCAACGCCTACGTGCAGCCGCAGGTGGCTGGCTACCTGCGCCGCCTCCAGCAAGGGGCCACCGCGCGCGGCCTGCGTGCCGAGCCTTTCCTGATGACCTCGGGCGGTGCCATCACCACGCTGCAGGCGGGTATCGACGAGCCGGTGCGGCTGGTCGAATCCGGCCCCGCGGGCGGCGCGGTGCTCGCACGCCAGGTGGCCGAGCAGATCGGTGCCTCGCGCGCGCTCTCGTTCGATATGGGCGGCACCACGGCCAAGATCTGCTTTATCGACGACTACCAGCCGCAGATCAGCCGCAGCTTCGAGTTCGGCCGCGTGCACCGGCACCTGAAAGGCTCGGGCCTGCCCATTCGCATTCCGGTGATCGAGATGGTGGAGATCGGCGCGGGCGGCGGCTCCATTGCCCGCGTCAACCACCTCGGCGTGGTCCAGGTCGGCCCCGACAGCGCGGGCTCCTCGCCCGGCCCGGCCGCCTATGGCCTGGGCGGCCAGTTGCCCACCGTGACTGACGCGCACGCCGTACTCGGCACCATCGACCCGGCACGCTTCGCCGTGGGCAAGGTGGAACTCGACCCGCAGCGTGCGCGCGACGCGCTGCTGGAGGGCCTGACCGCGCAGACCGGCCTCAGCGTCGAGTCCGCCGCGCAGGCCGTGGTCGACATCGTCACCGAGAACATGGCCAACGCCGCGCGCGTGCATGCGAGCGAGCTCGGCAAGGTGGCGGAAGACAGCACGCTCATCGCCTTCGGCGGTGCCGCGCCGCTGCATGCCGCGTTGCTGGCGCGCAAGCTGGGCGTGGCGCGGCTGATTATTCCCAGGTCGGCCGGCGTGGGATCGGCACTCGGCTTCCTGTGGGCGCCGGTGGCCTACCAGACCGTGCGCAGCCTCGCACAGCGGCTCGATCGTATCGACCAAGGGGCCGTGGAAAAGCTGCTCGGCGAACTCACGGCCACCGCCGACGACGTGGTGCTGCGCGCCGCGCCCGGTGCCGCGCTGGTGCGCCATCGGCAGGCGTTCATGCGTTATGCGGGCCAAGGCCACGAGATTCCCGTCGAGCTGCCCGATGGCCCGTTCGATGCGGCCAGCAGCAAGGCGCTGCACCGGCGCTTCGAAGCACGCTATGCCGCGCTCTACGGCCGGAGCCTGCCACATATTGCGGCCGAGGTGGTGAGCTGGTCGGTCGCCGTGGAGGCCGGTGACCGCGCGGCGCCGGAGGCCGACGAGGTGGTCGCCGACACGCGCCGCGCCGAACCTTCAGGCTCGCGCCGCCTGTACGACGCCGACGCGGGCCAGTGGACCGACGTGCCCGTCTACGACCGCGCCGCGCTCGGCCCGGGCAAGTGGATCGAAGGCCCAGCGCTGGTGGTGGAAGACGAGACGACGACGCACGTCATTGCCGGTTTCGAGGCCCGCGTCAGCAAACTGGGCGCGCTGGTGCTAGACGACATCACCGTCGCGCAGCGGCACCACGCGCAGCCCGCCGAAGCGGAGGTCGTATGACCACCACTGCAGGCCGTCAGGCATTGCGCCACCAACTGGTCTGGAGCCGCCTGCTCGCCGTGGTCGAGGAACAGGCGCAAGCACTGATCCGCACCGCCTTCGGCACGCCGACGCGCGAGGCCGGCGATCTGTCGGCGGGCGTGTTCCTGCCCGACGGACGCATGATCGCGCAGGCCGTGACCGGCACGCCGGGCCACGTCAACTCCATGGCCGACTCGGTGCTGCACTTTTTGCGCGCCTTTCCGGTCGACACCATGCGCGAAGGCGATGTCTTCGTCACCAACGACCCGTGGAAAGGAACGGGCCACCTCTTCGACGTGGTCATGGTGACGCCGGTGTTCCATGGCGAAGGCGACACGAAGCGCCCCGTGGCGCTCTTCGCCTCCACCGTGCACGTGGTCGACATCGGCGGCGTCAACGCCGGGCCGGATGCGCTGGAGATCTTCCACGAGGGCCTGTTCCTGCCGCCGCTGCGCTTCGTGAGCCAGGGTGTGGTCGAGGAAGCGGTGCTGGACATCGTGCGCGCCAACGTGCGCGAGCCCGGCCAGGTAGAGGGCGACTTCCATGCGCTGGTGGCCTGCAATGCGGTGGGCGCGGTACGGCTGCGGCAAATGCTGCAAGAGTTCGGGCTGGCCGACCTCCAGGTGCAGGGCGACTACATCATCGAGCGCTCGCGGCTGGCCATGCGCGAGGCATTGCGCGAATGGCCCAGGGGCACGTGGCGCAACCACATGACGGTAGACGGCTACGACATGCCGCTGGAGCTGCATGCGGCCGTCACCATATCGGACGACGGCATCCTGGTCGACTTCGCAGGCACCTCGGCCAGCATTGCCCGCGGCATCAACGTGCCCAAGGCTTATACCGATGCGTATACCTCCTTTGGCATCCGCTGCCTGGTGGGCGCCGACGTGCCCAACAACTCGGGCTCGCTCGCGCCCATTCGCGTGGTGGCGCCAGAAGGCTCCATCGTGAATGCGCTGCCGCCCGCCGCTGTCGCCGCGCGGGCGGCCATCGGCCAGATGCTGCCCGACCTGGTATTCGGCGCGCTGCGACAGGCGCGACCCGACCGCGTGCCGGCCGAAGGCGCATCGTCGCTCTGGAACATCCGCCTGTTCGGCGGGCAGCCAATCGAGGGCGGGCCGAACGAGGCGTTGCGGCGCGCACAGCGTTTCAACATCGTGAGCTTTTCCACCGGCGGCACCGGGGCACGGCCGGGCAAGGACGGTCTTTCGGCCACGGCCTACCCGAGCGGCGTGCGCAACGTGTCGCTGGAAATCCTCGAGACGCAGGCGCCGCTGCTGTTCCGCCGCAAGGAGTACCGGCCCGACTCGGGCGGCGTCGGCGCGTCGCGCGGCGGCCTAGGCCAGGTCATCGAGATCGAGAACGCCGACGGCGACCCGATGGTGTTGTCCGCCACCTGGGACCGCGTGCGCTTTCCCGCGCGCGGCGCGCTCGGCGGCGGCGACGGTGCGCCCGGCGCCGCGCGGCTCAAGCTTTCGGGGACTGCGCTGCGCGGCAAGGGCCGGCAGGTCATTCCCGCCGGCGAAGTGCTGGTGGTCGAGACCCCCGGCGGCGCGGGGCTGGGCGACCCTGAAGCGCGCGACCCGGCACTGGTCGCACGAGACCTGACGGCCGGTCTTGTCACGAAGACCGTGGCCACTCCTACCAAAGATCCAGCAGGAACCGTTGCATGAGCAAGACTCCCACTCCCAAGGCGCTGGCCGGTAACCAGCTCATCCGCAACCAGCTTGCCTGGAACCGGCTGCTCTCCGTGGTCGAGGAACAGGCGCAGGTGCTGATCCACACCGCCTTCGGCACCTCCACGCGCGAGGCCGGCGACCTGTCGGCGGGTGTATTCCTGCCCGACGGCCGGATGATCGCGCAGGCCGTGACCGGCACGCCGGGCCACGTCAACTCGATGGCCGAATCGGTCAAGCACTTCCTGCAGCGCTTTCCCATCGACACGATGGCAGATGGCGACGTGTTCCTCACCAACGATCCCTGGAAAGGCACCGGTCACCTGTTCGACATGACGATGGTCACGCCCATCTTCCATGGCGAGGGCGACAGGAAGCGTCCCGTGGCGCTGTTCGCCTCCACGTTGCACGTGGTCGACATCGGCGGCATCGGATCCAGCCCCGACGGGTTGGAAATCTACCACGAGGGCCTGTTCCTGCCCATCCTGCGCTTCGTGCGCCAGGGCACGGTGGACCCGGCCGTACGCGCCATCATCCGCGCAAACGTGCGCGACCCGGAGCAGGTCGAAGGCGACCTGTTCGCGCTGGTCGCATGCAACGAGGTCGGCGGCCGGCGGCTGCGCACGCTGCTGCGCGAGTTCAAGCTGGCCGATCTCGAGACGCTGGGCGACTTCGTCATCGCGCGCTCGGCCCACGCCATGCGCGAAGCACTGCGCGACTGGCCGCGCGGCACCTGGCACCACACCCTGGTGGCCGACGGCTACGACGCGCCAATCACGCTGCAGGTGTCGGTGACCATTGCCGACGACGGCATCACGGTCGACTACGCCGGCACCTCGGGCAGCGTGGCGCGCGGCATCAACGTGCCCAAGGCCTACACCGACGCCTATACCTCCTTCGGGATCCGCTGCCTGGTGGGTGCGGACGTGCCGAACAATGCCGGCTCCCTCGCACCCATTCGCGTGGAAGCGCCCGCGGGCTGCATCCTGAACGCGCTGCATCCCGCCGCCGTGACGGCGCGCCATGTGGTCGGGCAGTTGCTGCCCGACGCCGTGTTCGGCGCGCTGCGCCAGGCCCGGCCCGACCGCGTGCCGGCCGAAGGCGCCTCGTCGCTATGGAACCTGCAACTGGTCGGCGGTGAAGTGCTGGCGGGCACCAGCCAGGCCGACGCCGAGGCCGTGCGCCGCGGCGCGCGCTTCAACGTCATCAGCTTTTCCACCGGCGGCACCGGCGCACGGCCCGGCAAGGACGGGCTATCCGTCACCGCCTACCCAAGCGGCGTGCGCAACGTCTCGCTTGAGATCCTGGAGACGCAGGCTCCGATCGTCTTCGAGCGCAAGGAATTCCGCGCCGACTCCGGCGGTACCGGCGCTGCGCGCGGCGGCCTGGGCCAGGTGATCGAGGTGCGGCATGCGCAGGAAGACGCCGCCATGCTGATCGCGGCAGCCTTCGACCGCGTGGCCAACCCCGCGCGTGGCGCGCTCGGCGGTGGCGACGGCGCACCGGGCCGGCTGCGCCTGGCCTCGGGCGCCACGCTGCGCGCCAAGGGCCGGCAGATTGTGCCGGCGGGCGACCGCCTGATCGTCGAGACGCCCGGCGGCGGCGGCCTTGGTGATCCTGCAAAGCGCGACCCCGCGCTGGTGGCACGCGACCTTCGTGAACGGTTGGTATCGCCCGATGTCTCGGCGGCGCATGCCGATGGCGCGCCGGCCGACCCCGTCAACCCGTGACCTTACCCTTTCCCTGACCCTGTTTTCCACACCATGTTCCTCTCGAACCCATCATTCCCTCTTCGCGGCACCCTCCTCGCCGCGCTGCTTGCCGTGGGCGTTGCCGCCCACGCCGCTCCGCCCAACCACAGCGGCACCCTCACGCTGCTATCGACCAGCGAGCCGACCGCGCTCGTCACCATCGGCAATGTCGCCACGCCCATCCTGAGCGTGAGCGCCAAGGTCACCGAAGGCCTGCTGAAGTACGACTACGACGTCAACCCGCAGCCGCAGCTGGCCACGAAGTGGGCGATCAGCCCCGACGGCCTGAACTACACGTTCACGCTGCGCCACGGCGTGAAATGGCATGACGGCAAGGACTTCACCTCGGCCGACGTCGCCTATTCCATCGAACTGCTGAAGAAGATCCACCCGCGCGGGCGCAACACCTTCGCCAACCTCACGGCCATCGACACGCCCGACAAGTACACCGCCATCCTGCGGCTGTCGAAGCCCGCGCCGTACCTGATCCGTGCGCTCGTCGCGACCGAGACGCCCATCGTGCCCAAGCACATCTACGAGGGATCCGACCCGGCCAGCAACCGGAACAACAACGCGCCCATCGGCACGGGCCCGTTCAAGTTCAAGGAATGGGTGCGCGGCAGCCATATCGTGTACGAGCGCAACCCGGACTACTGGGACAAGCCAAAGCCCTTCGTCGACCAGCTGATCGTGCGTTTCATCACCGACCCTGCCGCCGCTGCCGTGGCCTTCGAGACGGGCACGGTCGACCTGGGCTACCGCACGCCCGTGCCGCTGGCCGACCTGGATCGCCTGAAGAAGGTGCCCTCGCTGCGCTTCGAGACCAAGGGCAACAGCTACTCGTCGAACGTGACGCGGCTGGAGTTCAACCTCGACAACGAATACTTCAAGAACGAGAAGGTGCGCCAGGCCGTCGCCCACGCGGTGGACCGCAACGTGATCGTGAAGGTCGTCAACTACGGCTACGGCCAGGTGAGCTACTCGCCGATCGCGCCCGGCCTCAAGGCCTTCCACGACCCGGCGCGCTCGCCCTACCCCCTCGACGTGAACAAGGCCAATGCATTGCTTGACGAAGCGGGCTACCCGAAGAAGGCGGGCGTGCGGTTCAGCGTGCCGCTGGACTTCAACCCCATCAGCGCCGATGGCCAGCGCCTGGCGGACTACCTGCGCGCGGCGCTGGCGCGCGTGGGCATCGCGGTGACGGTGCGCGCGCAAGACCCGAGCGCTTTCATCAAGCGCATCTACACGGACCGCGACTTCGTCTTCACCACCAATGGCGCGAGCAACCTGTTCGATCCGACCGTGGGCGTGCAGCGGCTGTACTGGTCGAAGAACTTCATCAAGGGCGTGCCCTTCTCCAACGGCACGCACTACCAGAACCCGGTGGTGGACAAGCTGCTGGAGAATGCGGCCGTGGAAAACGACCCGGCCAAGCGCGTGAAGCTCTTCAAGGCGTTCCAGGACACCGTGGCGCGCGACGTGCCCGACCTGAACCTCTACCAGCCGCTGTTCATCACCATCGCCAACCAGCGCGTGCATGACCATTCGCTGACGGCGGATGGCGTGGAGTCGAACCTGGCGGATGTGTGGGTGGACGAGCCGAAGAAGTAGGCGGGAGCGCCGTGGGTGCGCTGGCCGGCTAAGCCAGGGCACCCGGCATCCGTCCGGGATCGGGGTGCATCGCCCGCCGCACCGAGAAGCTCAGGCGGCCTTGCGCTGCTCCGCCCCCGGCACGGCCGCGATCAGGCTGCGCGTGTACGGGTGCCGCGGCTGGTCCCAGATGTCGCGGTGGCTGCCGGTCTCCACGATCTGGCCCTTGTTCATCACCATCACGCGATCGGCGATGTAGCGTACCACCGAGAGGTCGTGCGAGATGAACAGGTACGAGAGCCCGAAGTCTTCCTTCAGCTCCACCAGCAGGTTCAGGATCTGCGCCTGCACCGACACGTCGAGTGCCGACACGGGCTCGTCGAGCACCACCAGCGATGGCCGCAGCACCAGGGCGCGCGCGATGCCGATGCGCTGGCGCTGCCCGCCCGAGAACTCGTTGGGGAAGCGGCGCCCCGCGTCGGCCGGCAGGCCCACGCGCTCCAGGATGGCCGCGATGCGGTTGCGGCGCTCGGCGCGGTCGGCCACGCCGTGCACCTTGAGCACCGCTTCGAGGATATCGAACACGCTGCGCCGCGGATTCAGCGAGGCATACGGATCCTGGAACACCATCTGCACCCGGCGACGCCAGGGTTTGAGCGCCTTCTCCGACAGCGACGCGATGTCGGTGCCGTCGAACACGATGCGGCCCGACGTCGGGTTCACGAGGCGCAGCAGCGTGCGCGAGAGTGTCGACTTGCCGCAGCCCGACTCACCCACGAGCCCCACGGTCTCGCCCGCACGGATGTCGAAGGACACGCCGTCCACCGCATGTAGCACGCCGCCGCCGCGCTTCGGGTAATCGGTGCGCAACTCCCGCACGGACAGCAGGGGCTCGCCGGCCGCGGCTGCTGTACGTGCAGGCTCTGAGGCCCTGGGAGCAGGTACGTGCAGCGCGAAGTCGCGCACGCCAGTGACCGGGTCGAGGCGTGTGTGGATCTCCGGCAGGCGCGCATCGGCGTAATGCAACGCACTGCCCGCGTGCAGCGAGGCGCCAAGCAGGCCCCTGGTGTAGGCGTGCGACGGTGCGTCGAACAATGTGGAGGTCGGCGCGTCCTCGACCTTCTCGCCGCCGTACATCACAGCCACGCGATCGGCCCATTGCGCGACCAGGCCCAGGTCGTGCGTGATGAGTAGCAGCGCCATGTCGAGTTCGCGGCGCAGGCCGGCGAGCAGTTCGAGGATCTGTGCCTGGATGGTCACGTCCAGCGCGGTGGTCGGCTCGTCGGCCACCAGCAGGCGCGGCTTGCAGGCCACGGCCATGGCGATCATGACGCGCTGTCGCTGTCCGCCCGACAGGTTGTGCGGATGGTCGTCGATGCGCTGGTGCGGCTCGGGAATGCGCACGAGGTCGAGCAGTTCGATCGCGCGCTTGCGGGCGGCCAGGGCCGAGAGCTTTTCATGCCTGCGCAAGGTCTCCTCGATCTGCGCGCCGATGGTGTGCACCGGATTCAGCGATGTCATCGGCTCCTGGAAGATCATCGCGATCTCCCGGCCGCGCACTTCGCGCAACTGGGCCGCAGACAGCGCAAGGATGTCGCGCCCGTCGAAGTGGATGTTGCCGCGGAGCACCGTACCGGGCGCGAGCAGGCGAAGTAGCGCGAGCGCGGTGGTTGACTTTCCGCAACCGGACTCGCCCACCAGCGCAAGCCTCTCGCCACGCTGCAACGTCAGGTCGAGACCACGAACGGCCCGGATGGGACCGTCCGATCCGTGGAAGAAAACATCGAGGCCGCGCACGTCGAGCAGCGGCGGCTTGGCGGTGGCTTGATCTAGTACCATTTCAGTGGCGCCCCCTCAACCGAGGATTGAACGCATCGTTGAGCCCGTCGCCCACGAGGTTGAGCGCCAGCACCGTCAACACGATGGCCGCACCCGGCAACGCCGTGAGATACCACGCCGTGCGCAGCAGCTGCCGGCCCTGCCCGATCATGCTGCCCCACGACACCGCATTCGGGTCGCCCATGCCGAGGAAGGACAGCGCCGACTCGATGAGGATGGCGCTCGCCACCAGCACCGACGTCGTCACGATCACCGGTGGCAACGCATTGGGCAGCATCTCCTGGAAAATGATGCGGGCATGGCTGAAACCCTGGCTGCGGGCGGCGAGCACGAACTCTGTTTCGCGCAACGCACGGAACTCGGCACGCACCAGCCTCGCGATCACCGGCCACGAAGCCAGGCCGATGGCGAACACGATCATCGGGACCGAGGGCTGGCCGATAGCCACCACCACGATCACGAACAGGAACGACGGCATGGTCTGGAACAGCTCCGTGATGCGCACCAGCACGTCGTCGATGCGGCCACCGAAATAGCCGGCGGTGGCGCCCAGGAGCACGCCGATCACCACGCTCAGCACCGCGGCCACCACGCCCACCGCGAGCGACACGCGCGCACCGTGCGCAATGCCCGCGATGACGTCGCGGCCCAGCGAATCGCTGCCGAGCGGATATGCCGCGTCCCGGCCCGGCCACAGCAGCGGTGGCGCGACCATGTCGAGCGGGTCGCCCGGGTAGAGCAGCGGCGCGACCAGCGCCAGTACGAGCATGAACAGGAGCAGCACCACGCCCGCCACGGCGGCGGGGTTGCGCAGAAAAGCGCGCAGCGCGGCATGGCGGCTGGAGACAGGTCTGGCATCGGCCGCGGCCCTGGCGACTGGGGCGGCAGCGGGTTCAGGACCACGGGCCGCCACGGGCACCGGCGGAAGTGCCGGCGGAAGTGCCGGCGGATGGGCGATCGCGGAATCGGATGGGAAAGGTGTGGACATCGAGAGCTTTGAAAGCCTGGAATTTCGGAAAGAAAGAAGGGGCTGACGGGACCTCTCAGCGCACCTGAATGCGCGGGTCCAGCCATGCCTGCAACAGGTCGACCAGCATGTTGGACACGATGACCAGCAGCGACGACATCAGCAACACGCCAAGCAGCACCGTGTAGTCGCGCCCCGCCACCGAGTCGAAGGCCAGCCGCCCCAGTCCGGGCCAGCTGAACACGGTCTCGACCACCACCGCGCCGCCCAGCAGCGTGCCGAAGTGCATCCCGGCCACCGTGGTGACCGGAATCAGCGCGTTGCGCAGGATGTGGCGCAGGTTGACGGTCCACGGGTGCAGCCCCTTGGCCTGTGCGGTGCGCACGAAGTCCTGACGCGCTACCTCGAGCATCGCGGCGCGCGTGAGCCGGGAGAAGATTGCGATATAGAAGCCCGCCATGGCCAGCGCCGGCAGCACCAGGTGCCGCGCCACGTCGACCACATGGGTCCAGCCCGTGTAGCCCGCGCCGATGCTCTCGCTGCCGCCTGTCGGCAGCCAGCCCAGGTGCACCGAGAACAGCACGATGGCCATCAGGCCCAGCCAGAAGCCCGGCGTGGAATACAGCAGCAGCGCCAGCACGGAAAGCGTGCGGTCCTGCCAGCGGCCCACGCGCGTGGACATCACCGTGCCCGCGGTAATACCGATGGCCAGGGCAAACCCCAGCGCCGAGACCATCAGCAGCAGCGTGTTGCCAAGCCGCGCGCCGATCAGCGACAACACCGGCATGTTGTAGCGTGGCGAAACGCCGAGGCTGAGGTGCGCCAGGTTGTTCAGATAGGCGACCAGTTGCTGGGCCACGGGCAGGTCGAGCCYGAAGTGCGCGCGCAGCTGCGCCATGCTCTCCGCCGTGGCCGAGCCCGACTCTGCCGCCACAACATCGGCGGCGTCACCAGGAATCCATTGCATCAGGATGAAATTGACAAGGATCACACCGATGACGGTCGGCACGGCCTGCCATGCCGTGCGCACCAGCGTGCGACCCGCATTGCGCAGGTTCATGACGCCGCCGCCTCGGTCGGCCTGACAAGGCGGATGCCCAAGTCGCCTTCGCCTTTGCGTTCGACTTGTGCCACCAGGCCGATGCCCCAGTCCAGGTATTGCTGGTAGCCGGCATCGCGCCTGGTCAGGTCGGTGTTCGCGCGTAGGCTGCGGCAGTGGTCGTCATCGCAGGTCAGCGCATCTTGGGCGCCTGTGACCAAAGACGGGTGCGGGGCAACCGTGGTTAGGGCGACAACGCGGAGAAAAGCGTCGATGGCGCGCATTTGAGCGCCGGCAATATCGTTACCCGCGGTTTCCACGGGGAGGCAGGAGAGGCTCATGAGGGGCTGTCTGGGGAGGAATGCAAATCTGACAGACTAAGGCGGTCACCGCGCGCGCCCAACGAACTTTATCGTCTACGCATATCCGGTTTGCTTCGTTGAGCACGCGCGGGCGCGTACTACCTTTGCAGGCCGCGGAATCGAATGGAAGGGACTTCCCCGTCCCGAGGTCGCGGCGGAAGCCACCAGTTGGCACCGAAGTGCCATGATGGCTGCAACACAACCAGAGACGGGGAAGTCCATGACTATCGTTACCGTTGGCATGGGCAATGGCAGTGTGAGGGCAAGGTGCGCACCTGGTGGCACAGCGCGTGGTGGATCTGTCGCCAATGCCGGGCGGGCTGGAGACCAACGGTCGCAATTTCTGCTTGGCGCCCGGGTACAACCGTTATGATCACGGGTGGATTTTTCCGGAGCCTCTAGCCTCGATCCAACCTTTTCAACGAAATACATACGACGCGCCCTTTCGCCTGGTCCATGAGATGCCGGTGGTCAAGAAAACGGGTGATCCGGCCGATAGAACACTGTTGGACAGCTAACGGGTTAAGTAGAACAAGAGGGAGGGATGCAACAGTGGGTAGATGCCAGCGACCATGAGCGGCGCATCCCGGATCTGAGGCACGAAGAGCTAAGCCTTCATTCCGAGATCGCGAACATCGACAGAAAGCTGGTTGGCAGTCCGACCGCCGTCAGTCTCGCGTTGCGGGACGCCCGGAGGCGTGAGTTCGCCGTAGTCGAAGCAAAACTGAACGCCGTTGGCGGAGCGGCAAAATCGCAGACCGCAACGGACAGAAGATAAAAGAACGGAAGAGCAATGTCAGACGGATTCCATGTACACGGTGCCCACGACCACGTGCTTGAGCACGCGGCGGAAGTCGGTCACACCGACGGTTTTTCAGGTCGTATCGCTGTGATGACAGCGATCTTGTCGACGGCCGGGGCAGTTTTCGGCTATCAGGGCGGAGCGACCCAGAACGAAGCGCTTCTTCTGAAGAACGAAGCCGCCATTCACAAGACCGAAGCCGCCAATCAATGGGCCTACTACCAGGCGAAAGGACAGAAGCAGGCCATTGCTGAACTGACCGCACAGCTGCCCGGCGTGGATCAAGCCGCCGCCAAACGGGAAGCGCTGCGCTACGCGTCGGAGAAAGAGCAAGTCCGGCAGAAAGCAGAGGCGCAAGAGCGGGCCGCCAAGGACGCGGACGAGGCCAGTGAGACAGCCGTGCATCATCATCACCGCTGGGCCCAGGCCGTGGTTGCCATTCAGGTTTCTATTGCCTTGGCGGCGATCACGCTGCTCACGCGGCGCCGGTGGTTGCAGGTGGCATCGTRCGGGATAGGCGCGGTTGGCGGTGTGCTCGCTGTCCTTTCAATGCTCCACGTCTAGGCAAACATGAAAACGACAAGCAAACAGCTCGGCTGGATTGTCCGCAGCGGAGACTATCTCTGCCCAAAGGGCCATCCCTCTTGGCTCGGGAAGAGCCTGGCATCCCACAGGCACAGGCGCTGAGACCTGAATTCGGGATGCTGGGGATTGATCCGAGCGTTCCAATCGAGCGGCGCGGCTATGTAACAGATATGTGATCCATGGTCATCTTCATGCCGGCTTGACTTCGGTCTGCATATTTTGCGGCTAAGCCGGCGCATTACGCCACGCCGTGCGTTAAGACGAACCGCTGACCAAGCGCGGCGGCACACTCACTGGCGTCCGCAAACTACCCTCCTTCACGCAGACTTGCTATACTTGTACAAGTTCCAGTACGAGTTATCCAAGGAGGGCGGTATGCGCACCATCCATTTCTCCGACGCCCGCAGCAACCTGAAGGCAGTCATGGACCAGGCCATCGACGACCACGACGCTGTCCTCATCACGCGCCGGGACGCGCCGAACGTGGTCATCATGTCGCAAGAGCAGTACGACAGCTGGATGGAAACGATGCACTTGCTCAGCTCGCCGGCTAACGCCGCGCGCCTGCTGCGTTCGATTCAGCAGCACCGCGCTGGCATGGCCGAGAAGCACGACCTGATCGACCCGGCCAGTGAATGACGCGCCAGCTGACCTTTATGCCCGACGCTTGGGAAGACTATGTCTATTGGCAGGGCCAAGACAAGAAAAGGCTCAAGCGCATCAACGCCCTAATCCAAGACGCCCAACGCGAACCGTTCGACGGGCTCGGCAAGCCCGAGCCGCTGAAAGGCAACCTGTCGGGCTACTGGTCGCGGCGCATCGACGACAGCAACCGCCTAGTGTATTTCGCCAACGACGATGAACTGACCATTATCGCTTGTCGGCTTCACTATGGCGACAAGTGAGCCTTAGAGGTTCTGATGCGAACTTCATCGCAGCAGCGACCGACCAATTCCGCCATCGAGAGATTTTGGTCTGCATAATAGTTATCAAATTACAAAGCAAGAAGTGTAATTTAAAGCACCTGCGACAAGGCTTCCCAAGTCGCGCGGGGCTGGATTCCTGGCAGCACCCACTCCGCCAATAAGGCAACGGCTATCGTGCCTTACCGCCTCCTCCTGCGTTGCTGCGTTACGATTATCCGAGCGCCGCTCGCTAAGGGACCCCGTGCTTATTCGAGTGGACGGGATACGCAACGGCGGTATCCGGCCATCCACGGACCGCTCGACCTCGGAAGTGCCCGTTCGCTCAACGCGCGTCGAAGGGCCGCAGTGGGTCGGCTTCGGAAAACTGCACGGTCCCTTGCACAGGGGTTGAATCCGGGCTAGGTTGGAACAGCCGTCATGCGCCGGCGGGGGCAGATATGGTGCGATTTGCACTTCTACCGAGGTTGCTGGCCTTTGCGGCCATGCTGTTCGGACCAGCGCTGCTTGCCCAGCAGAGGCCATCGATGCCGCTCATACTGACATCCCCCGCGTTTGCCCAAGGCGGGGAGATTCCC
>NZ_JBFTND010000084.1:0-46501 GCF_056397305.1 Cupriavidus sp. 05N40 | reverse complement strand
GTCGACGAGCGTGCCACGCTCACCAATATGGTGGCGGAACTGGGCGGCTTCACCGGCATCGTCGCGCCGGACGACAAGACCGTGGCCTTCCTCAAGGCGCGGCGCGGCGTGGATTTCGTCGTCGAGGACTGGATGCGCAGCGATGCCGGCGCCAGCTACCGCGACGTGATCCGCATCGATGCGGCCGCCATCACGCCCATGGTGGCGCGGCCCGGCGATCCCGGCAACGGCGTGGCGGCGCAGGCGCTGGGCGAGGCCGTGCCGGTGGATATTGCCTACGGCGGCTCCTGCACGGCCGGCAAGCGCGAAGATTTCGACTATTACCACGAGGTGCTGCGCTGGGGTCTGGAGCACGGCCTCAAGGTATCGCCACGCACGCGGCTGTACCTGCAATTCGGCACGCTGGGCGTGCGCGAGTATTGCGAGGCGCGCGGCTACCTGGAGACCTTTGACGCCGCCGGCGCCACGCTGGTGATGCCGGGCTGCGGCTCTTGCGCCAATTGCGGCCCCGGTGCGTCCACCAGCGGCGAGCAGGTCACCATCAGCGCCATCAACCGCAACTTCCCGGGCCGTTCGGGCCCGGGGCAGGTCTGGCTGGCCAGCCCCTACACGGTGGCGGCCAGCGCGCTGGCAGGGCAGATCAGCACCYTCGGGCAACTGCAGGCGCGCGCCCGCGAGGAGGCAGCGCCGGCCTAGCCTGAGTTTCACGCCACCGGCCCGCACCCGCGCGGGCCGGGTTCCCCAGAGCCGGGCAGCAGATTCCGGCCGGACCACAAGACACCGGAGACACCCATGTTCCATATCCCAAGCCGCGCCACGCGCGCGGCCGGGCGGCTGCTTGCCGCCCTTGCCCTGGCCTGCGGCGTGGCGGCCGCGCATGCCGCCGGCGCTTATCCCGCCAAGACCGTGCGCCTGATCGTGCCGAACTCGCCGGGCTCCACCGCGGACCTGGTTGCGCGCGTGGTTGCCGAGGGCATGGGGCACGATCTCGGGCAACCGTTCTATGTGGAGAACATCGCCGGCGCGGCCGGCATTCCGGGCACGCGCCAACTGGTGGGGGCCGCCGCCGACGGCTACACGCTGGCCGTGGTCTCCTCCAACCATGCCATCAACCCCGGCCTGTATCCCAACCTGCCCTACGACAGTCTCAAGGACATCAGCCCGGTGGCGCTGATCGGCACCACGCCGCTGGTGCTGGTGGTTGGCGCCGGCTCGCCGTACAAGACCGCGCAGGCGCTGATCGCGGCGGCGCGGGCGCAGCCGGGCCAGTTGACCTACGGCTCGTCGGGCAAGGGCAGCGTGCTTCATCTGGCGGGCGAGTTGCTCAAGTCCAGGGCCGGCATCGACATGCTCCATGTGCCCTACAAGGGGGTCAATACGCTCTTGACCGATGTGCTGGGCGGGCAGATCAGCGCCGCCTTCCTGGCCTCCCCGTCGGCGCTGCCGCAGATCAAGGCCGGCAAGCTGCGCGCGCTCGCCGTGAGCACGCCGGCGCGGCTGGAAAGCCTGCCGGGGGTGCCCACGCTGGCCGAGGCCGGCGTCAAGGACTATGCGTACGACGCCTGGATCGCGCTGGTCGGCCCGGCCGGCCTGCCCGTCGAGGTGTCCGCACGCCTGCAGCAGTCCATGGCAAAGGCGCTCGCCACCCCCAAGGCGCGCGAGCTGTTTGCCGCGCAGGGCTTCGTGGTCAGGGGCGCCGGCGCCGACGAAACGGCGCGCACCATCCGCGACGAAGTGGGCCGTAGCCGCGCCCTGATCAAGAGCGCATCGATCGCGGTGGACTGACGGCGGCAGGCGGGGGCCGCGCGCCGCACGCCGCACGCTGCCTCAGGCCCCCAGCACTTCCTCGCAGATCGAGAACCACGCGCGCGCCGCGTGGGACAGGTAGCGTCCCGGCGACCAGATATGCGCCAGCGCCCAGTCCATCGCGGGTTCGGTCAGGCGCGCCACGGCGAGCTTGTCGTCGAGCTGGACCCTGGCCAGCAGCGGCTGCGGCAGAAAGGTGGTGCCGAGCCCGGCCGCCGCCATCGAGGCGAGGAAATCCCAGTGCCCGCTTTGCGCCACGATGCGCGGCTCCACGCGGGCCTCCATGAAGGCCACGCGCAGCTTGCGCGTGAGCGAGAAGTCGTCGGTCAGCAGCAGCAGCGGCTCGTCGCGCAGCGCCGCCAGGCTGACGGTCTTGTTCCTGGCCCAGCCTGCCTTGCGCGGCCCTGCCACCCAGATCGGGTACTTGGCAAACTCGCGCGTCGCGAGCGCCAGGCCACTGTCGCCGGGCAGCACGGTCGCGCCGACCTCCAGTTCGCCGTTGGCCACCTGTTGTTCCACCGTATGCCCGCCATGCTCGGCCAGGCTCAGTTCCAGGTTGGGGTAGCGCTGGCGGAAGGCGCTCACCGCGGGGGTGAAGAAGAGGTTGGCCATCGGCGGAATGCCCACCGTGAGCTGGCCCCGCCCCAGCGAGGAAAGATCGGCCACCTCCAGCGTGAGCCGGTGCACCACGCCCAGCGCCTCCTGCCCGCGCTCGTAGACCACGCGCCCCACATCGGTCAGCCGTACCTGCTTGCCCTCGCGGATCAGCAGTGGCTGGCCGATCTCGTCCTCCAGCTGGCGCACCATCTTGCTGATGGTGGACTGGGTGACGAACAGGGAGGTGGCCGCCTGGGTGAAGCTCTGCAGGCGCACGGTCTCGACGAAATAGCGTAGGGCGCGGATATCGATGGGCACGGGCGGCTTCCTGATCCATGAAAAAAGCGAATGTGATCGTCAATTTTAAATCATGTTCGGAATGAGCGCCAGTTGGCTACACTTCCATTCCACCGCTCTTCTACAGGTTTGCGTCATGGCTTGGCCGAGCGCACGGCAATGGCTCTTTTCACTGAAGGCATTCGCCGCCTCGATGCTCGCGCTCTATATCGCGCTGGCGCTGGGTTTGCCCCGCCCTTACTGGGCCATGGCAACCGTCTATTTCGTTTCCCACCCGCTGACCGGGGCCACGCGCTCCAAGGCCGCCTACCGCGTGGCGGGCACGCTGCTTGGCGCCACCGGCGCCGTCGCCACGGTGCCGCTGCTGGTCAACGAACCGGTGCTGCTGATGGCTGCCATCGCGCTGTGGACCGGCGCCCTGCTGTATTTCTCGCTACTGCAGCGCACGCCGCGCAGCTATATCTTCCTGCTGGCCGCGTACACGCTGCCCATCGTGGCGCTGCCCGCCGTCAGCGAGCCCGCCCAGGTCTTCGCCATTGCCGTGGCGCGCATCGAAGAGATCGTGGTCGGCATCCTGTGCGCCGGGCTGGTCGGCTCGATCGTCTTCCCGGCCAAGGTGGCGCCGGCGCTGCGCGCCCGTTCCGCCACCTGGCTGGCCGATGCCGCGCTGTGGGCAACCGACATGCTCTCGCCCGAGCCCGACGCCAATGCCTCGCGCCACGGCAGCCGGCACCGCCTGGCCACCGACATCCTCGCGCTCGACCAGCTGATCGCGCAGCTTTCCTACGATACCGAGAGCGCCGACACATTGCGCCATGCGCGCGCCTTGCGCGAGCGCATGACCATGCTGCTGCCGGTGCTGTCCTCGCTGGCAGGATTGCTGCAGGCGCTGCGCGCCCATGCGCACGGCATGCCGGCGCAGCTCGCGCGCCAGATGGCCGACATGCGCGCCTGGATCCATGCCGGCTTCCACGGGCCGGCGCCCGCGCTCGGGCCGGCGGCCGCGCCCTGGCGCGAATACGGCAAGGCGCCGGGCTGGCATGCCGGCCTGGTGGCCACCGCCAACGATCAGCTGCGCACGCTCGCGGCGCTGTGCGAAGACTGCCACGCCCTGCAGCGCGGCATCGGCGACCAGCGCGGGGCGRGCCAGGCCGCCGCGCCGGTGCTGCGCTACCGCGCCCGCGCGGCGGACCGGGCGCACCATCACGACCACGGCATGCTGCTGTACTACGCCTGCTCGACCAGCCTCGCGGTGTTCTGCGCGGGCCTGCTGTGGATCGCCTCGGGCTGGGAAGACGGTGCCGGCGCCGTGGTGGTGGCCACCATCACCAGCTGCTTCTTCGCCACCGTCGAGGAGCCCAGGCCGGTGGCGCGCGCCTTCATGCGCTGGAGCGTGATCTGCTTCCTGGTGTCGTGCTTCTACCTGTTCCTGGTGGTGCCGCAGGCCCATAACTTCGAGACGCTGGTCGGCATGCTGGCGGTGCCCTATATGGCCATCGGCATGCTGATCTCGCGTCCCGGCTTCAACCTCATCGCCATGCTGCTGTCGGTCAATACGGCATCGTTCGGCAACTTCCAGAGTGTCTACGACGCCAACTTCCTCGGCACCTTCAATACGAGCCTGGCCAGCGTGGGCGRCATGCTGTTCGCGCCGCTGTGGTTCATGGCGACGCGGCCGTTCGGCGCGCGCGTGGCCGCGCACCGGCTGATCCGCGCCAGCTGGAAGGACCTGGCGCAAGCCGCCACGCGCGGGGAAGCGCCCGAGCAGGCCCGGCTCGGCAGCCGCATGCTGGACCGCCTCGGCCAGCTGGTGCCGCGCCTGGCGGCCAGCGACGACAAGATGTCCACCGACGGCTTCGCCGAACTGCAGGTCGGCTTCGGCGCGCTGGCGCTGCAGCGCAACCTGGCGGCGCTGCGTCCGGCCGCGCGGCGCGCGGTCACGCGCGTGCTCAACGGCGCCGCCGCGCATTTCCGCGCGCGCCTGAAAGCCGGGCACGCGATGGCGCCGCCCGAGGCGCTGTCCGCGCGCATCGACAAGGCCATCGGCGAGGTCGCGGCGCAGGCCGATGGCGTGGACGATGGCGTGGACAATGCGGCCGCCGGCGATGCGGTGCGCGAGACGCTGGCCGCGCTGGTCGCCCTGCAGGTCACGCTCTACCACGCCCAGCCGCACGCGCCCACTGGCAAGGTACCCGCGCCGCCGGCGCTGCCGCGCGCGCCGGTGGAGAAACCATGCTGAGCGCCGAGATCGATGTCTACGGCGTGTTCGTGCCCAGCCTGCTCGCGCTGATGCTGGTCAGCTTCGCCATGACCGCCTGCCTGCGCGCGCTGCTCGCCCGCGCTGGCTTCTACCGGCTGGTCTGGCACCGTTCCCTCTTCAACCTCGCCCTCTACCTGATCGTGCTCGGCGGCGTGGTCGCCCTGGCCCGCTGGCTGCAATCATGAAAATCAAGTTCCGTTTGTTGGTCCCCGTGGCGCTGACCTTGCTGGCTACGGTGGCAGCGCTGTTTGTCGTCAGGCATTTGTGGGACTACTACACCGTGGCGCCGTGGACGCGCGACGGCCACGTGCGTGCCGACGTGGTGCAGGTCGCGCCTGACGTGTCGGGCCTGGTCACGCAGATCCTGGTCAGGGACAACCAGCGCGTGCGGCGCGGCCAGGTGCTGTTCGTGATCGACCAGGACCGCTACCGGCTGGCGCTGCAGCAAGCGCAGGCCAACGCGGCCGCCTTGCGCGCGACGCTGGCGCAGGCGCGCCGCGAGGCCGCGCGCAACCACGCGCTGAGCGAGGTGGTCGCCACCGAGGTGGTGGAGGAAGGGCAGGCCCGCGTGCAGGAAGGCGAAGCGGCGCTGGCGCAGGCCGAGGCCGCGGTCGGGGTGGCGCGCCTGAACCTGGCGCGCACCAGCGTGGCCAGCCCGGTCGACGGTATCCTGAACGATCGCCTGCCGCGCCTGGGCGACTATGTAAGCACCGGCCGCCCGGTGCTGTCGATGGTCGATGCGGGCTCCTTCCATGTGGAAGGGTATTTCGAGGAGACCAAGCTGCACCGCATCCGCATCGGCAGCCCGGTAGCGGTGCGCATCATGGGCGAGCACGTCACGCTGCACGGCCACGTGCAGAGCATTGCAGCCGGCATCGAGGACCGCGACCGCAGCAGCGGCGCCAACCTGCTGCCCAATGTGAATCCCACCTTCAACTGGGTGCGGCTGGCGCAGCGTATCCCGGTGCGTATCGTGCTGGACGACGTCCCGGCCGACATGCAGCTCGYCTCGGGCCGCACGGCCACGGTGTCGGTGGCCGTGCCGCGCCAGGTCGTGGCCGCGCGGCGCGCACCCCCCGGCGACGGTGCCAGCGGGAGTGCGGCGCAATGAGCAAGCTCCGCCTGGCATGGCTGCCGGCGGTGATGCCGCTGCTGTTCGCCTGCACCACGGTCGGCCCCGACTACAAGGTGCCCGCGCACGCGATGATGCGCGCGCCCGAGGCCAATGGCCCGCTGCGGGGCACGCAGGATGCGGCGGTATCGGTGGCCGCCGTGCCGGACGACTGGTGGCGGCTCTATGACGACCCCAGGCTCGACCGGCTGGTGCGGCAGGCCCTCGCTGCCAATACCAGCGTGCGCGTGGCCGCCGCTAACCTGCGGCGCGCCGTGGCGGTCTACCACGAGGTGGAGGCCGAGAACCTGCCGCAGGCGGCGATCTCCGCCAAGGCCGAACGCGCGCAGGTGGCTGGCGAGAGTTTCCTGCTCAAGGAAAAGGTCCCGGTCTTCAGCCTCGGCGATGTCGGTTTCGCGGTGTCTTACCTGGTGGATTTTTTCGGCAAGCTCGCGCGCGCCGACGAGGCCGCGCTGGCCAGTGCCGAAGCCAGCCAGGCCGCGCTCGACATGACGCGCGTCGGCGTGGTGGCGCAGACCGTGCGTGCCTATGTGCAGGGCTGCGCCGCCACGCATGAACTCGACGTCGCCGGGCAGCAGCTTGCGCTGCAGGAGCGCGGCGCGGAAATTACCGGCAAGCTGGTCGCCGCCGGCCGCGGCCAGCCCGCCGATCTGCTGCGCGCGCGCGCGCAGGCCGAGACCTTGCGCGCCGCGCTGCCGCGCTTCAAGGCGGAGCAGGAAGGCGCCGCCTGGCGCCTCGCCGTCATGCTCGGCAAGCCACCCGGCGCGCTGCCTGAAGCGGAGTTCGCCTGCCATGAAGAGCCGAGGCTGCGGCAACCCTTGCCTGTCGGCGACGGCGCCGCGCTGCTCAGGCGCCGGCCCGACATCCGCCAGGCCGAGCGCGAGCTCGCCTCGGCCACCGCCAGGATCGGCGTGGCGACCGCCGATCTCTATCCCTCGATCCGCATCGGCGCATCCGCCGGCTTCAGCGGCATCCTCGGCGACCTCGGCAGCGGGCCCACGGCGCGCTGGGGCATCGGGCCGCTGATCACCTGGAACCTGCCGACCAACGGCGTGCGGCCACGCATTCACGCGATGGAAGCGGGTGCCGACGCCGCGCTGGCCAGTTTCGACGGCGTCGTGCTGAAGGCGCTGCAGGAAACGCAGGGCGCGCTCAGCGACTACACGCGCGAGCTGGAGCGCAACCATTCGCTGCGCGTGGCGCGCGATGACGCGCAAGAGGCCGCGCGGCAACACCGCCAGCTGTATCAGGCCGGGCGCACGCCGTATCKGTCCAGCCTCGATGCCGACCGGACGCTGGCAGCGGCAGAGGCGGCGCTGGCCGCGTCGGACAGCCAGGTGGCGATGGACCAGGTCAATCTGTTCCTGGCGCTCGGGGGCGGCTGGCAGAACAGCCCGAAGGTGGCGCAGAACACAGGCGAGCATCACTGACCGCGCGGAGGCGTTGCTGCGTGGGGCGCGCCCGGCTGCGCCGGCATGGCAGAGCCGCGGCCAATACTGTGAAAATTCCGACTGGAATGCAGAATATTAATTCATCACGGGAATGCTAGGCGATGGCTACACTGTCGTCTGTACCGCGCTTCCGACCGCGCCGGTACATGCAAAAAGGCGAAACAGACGACATGCGGGACGCAGATCCGCCTATCCCGCTCCACCACAAGTGGAAAGTGCCGCCCATTCTGGACTCCAGCAGCAATCATGAACAAGAAGCTCTTCACGACCCTCGTTTCCGCAGCCGCTTTTGGCCTTTGCGTCATGGCATCGACGCAAGCCAGTGCACAGGGTCCGAAAGATAGCACCAGTGCCGGCGACAAGTACGGCTACAACCTGCACAACGGCAAGCGCGACCCGTTCACCGACGGCGCCCGCGCGAATGACCGCCGCGACCCGTTTACCGACGGTGCGCGCGTCAATGACCGCCGCGATGCGTTCACCGATGGCGCCCATGGCGCCGCGGCGCTCGACCTGGCTGGCCGCGACCTGACCGGTGTGTCGGCAACGCCGTCCCACAGCGGCGTGGCAGGCAAAGCCAGCGCCTGACCGGCGCAACCGGCCCGGCCCCGGGAATCCTCCGCCCGGGGCCGGGCCGGCCGGCGAGACCGCTGCCGCCGCGTTGCGCGCAGATTGTCCCTGGCCACGCCACGCCACGCAGTTCACCGCAGTTCACCGCAGTCCCCCGCAGTCCCCCGCAGTACCAACCAACAGTCTCACCCTCCCCATGATTTCCCTGAACAAGATCGTGCTGTCGCTGGCAAGCGTCTCGGCACTCGCTGCATCATTGCCGGCATTGGCCGGTCCCGACTGGACCGTGATMGAACGCGCRCGCGCCCAGAAGCAGGCGCAGGCCAGGCGGGCAAGCGCGCAGGCGCGCTGCCCCTTGCAAGCGCAGGGGGCGGCGGCACCGGCCGCGCCGTCGGCCGTGCCCGCCGCCACAGCCGCGACCGCGCCCAGCGTCACGCCCTGAGCGTGAGACCGGCCGGATCGCAAGGCGCGCGCGGGCGCACGCTCGCGGCCAGCAAGGTGCCCGCCGGGATTCGATCGCGTAGTCACCCGCCTTGACGGCGTAGCGACGGCGCAATGAAAAGGAAAGCGGGAAGGGCTGGAAGGGCGGGAAGGGCGGGAAGGGAGAAGCCGGCGCGGCGGGCTTTACGGCCGCCGCGCAGCAAGTGGCGCCTGGATCGGGTCGGACCGGCAGAACCAGGGGCGCCGTCCGGTCAGCGCCGCCAGGCAAGGAAGTGCCTCAGGGCTTCTTCTCCGCGATTACCATCCACGACACGCCGAAGCGATCGGCGGTCATGCCGAAGCGGTGCGCGAAAAAGGTCTCGCCCAACGGCATCTGGACCTGGCCGCCTTCGGCCAGCCCGTTGAAGACGCGGTCCGCGGCAGCCGCATCGGGCACGCTTACCGACAGCGCGATGCCTTCGAAGCTCGGCTTGCCGCTGCAACGGCCGTCGGACATCATCACCGTGCTTTCGCCGATGCGCATGGCCATGTGCATCACCTTCTCTGCGTCGCCGGGGGCGGGCGCGCATCCCTCGGGCGCGCCTGCCGGTTGCGGCGGCGCTTCCTTGAAGCGCATCAGCATTTCGACTTTCGCGTCCAGTACGCGCTTGTAGAACTCCGCCGCTTCCTCGCAGCGGCCTTCGAAGAACAGGTAGGGTTGGACCAGCATTTTGTCTCCTTATGGCGTTCTCAGGGTCGTTCGGGATCGAGCGGCATCGGCACCGATGCATGCTCGTGCACCACCAGCCACCGGCCGGCGATCTTGCGAAAACACAAGGTGGCGCGCACCCAGGCCTCCTGCGGCGCGCCGCCCTGGGGGTGCTGGTCACACGCTGCGTCGATATTGCGCCGGATTTCGCCGGATTGCGTGATGGGCGCCGCTGCTGTGATCCGGCCACATCGTTGTGTACACTGTCCACTACCATAGTCGAGAAAATGGACGCTGTCCACATGGAGGAAAAATGACGGGTGCCAAGCGCACTTCCGGCACCGCGGGCCGGGCGGCTGGCAAGGGTGCCGCCGCCATGTCGGAACCAGGCGAGGCGGCGCAATCCGCACCTGCGGCGGTACCCCCGGACGCGCCGGCCGGCGCTCCGGCCCGCAATACGTATCGCCATGGCGACCTGCGGCGCGCGCTGCTCGATGCCGGCATGGACCTGGCGCGCGACGGCGGCCCGGATGCGGTCGTGCTGCGCGAGGCCACGCGGCGTGCCGGCGTGGTGCCCAATGCCGCGTACCGGCACTTCGCCAGCCGCCACGACCTGCTGCAGGCGGTGCGCTTCGCGGCCTTGTCGGCGCTGGCCATGGCGATCGAGGCCGATCTCGCCGAGGTCGACGGGACAGCGCCGCCAGCGGATGCGGCGCGCGCCAGCCTGCGCGCGGTCGGCACCGGCTATATGCGTTTCGCCCTGGCCGAGCCGGGGCTGTTCCGCACGGCCTTTTCCGTGCCGGGCGAACTGCGCGGCGTGCCCATGCCGGCCAGGGAAGGCGACAGCGGCCTGAACCCGTTCGAGCTGCTGGGCGCGGCGCTCGACAAGATGACCGCCGCCGGCCTGCTACCCGCTGCGCGCCGGCCCGGCGCGGAATACCTGGCGTGGTCCGCGGTGCACGGCCTGTCCATGCTGGTCATCGACGGGCCGCTGCACTTGCTGGCGCAGGCGCCGGGGCAGGCCTACGACATCGGGCAGCGGCTGATCGACATGGTGGAGACGGGCCTGCAGGGCGAGGGCGGCGACCCGCGTTAGCGCTGTACCGCCCACCGGCGCCGGGTACCCGTGGCCCGTCACGCCTGTCCGGCTGCCGTTGGCGCGGCGCTCCGGTGCAACAGGACCGGGACCGACTTGGAGGTCGGCGTATTGCATCCGTCGGCTACGCTGCCCAGTGGCACCAGCGGATTCGTCTCCGGATAATAGGCGCCGATGCATCCGCGCGGGATGTCGTACTCGACCAGAAGGAAGCCATCGGCGCGGCGCTCGATATTGTCTTCCCAGACCGTGGTCATATCGATCCATTCGCCGGCCTTCAGGCCGAGCATTGCAAGGTCGTCGCGGTTGATGAAGACGACGCGCCGCTGGCCGAACACGCCGCGATACCGATCGTCGAGCGCATACACCGTGGTGTTGTACTGGTCATGCGACCGCGTGGTCATCAGCGTCATCAGCCGTTCCCCGTACGCCTCGCGCGCACGCGCGATGGGCGAGTCCGGGGTCAGTGCATTGACCAGGAACACCGCCTTTCCCGAGGGCGTGTGCCACTCCCGCTCCCGCGCGGGCACCCGCAGGTGGAATCCGCCTGGATGCGCGATGCGCGCGTTGTAATCCTCCGGCGGGCACGCCCCGCCGGTTGTCGCAAATCCTCCGGCACCAGCTTTTGGCGCCAGCGCCAGGCTATCCAGCGGTATGTTGGTGGCCACCGGTGTCTCGCTGTTCCTCGTGCGAGAGGTTCCCCTTCGCGTCCTATACTCAGTCACGAAGGGATGCGGCAGTGGTATGCGTGAGGCGATCGCGAGTTCAGCGGCACGCCTGRCTTTTCACACCGACTACAAGGTCCGAGGGGATTGCCATGTTTCTCTATGAGAAATTGCCATTGTTTGTGTTTGAGATAGAGGCATGTGACAACCTGAAATACGTGCCCATGTGTCTCCGCTTCAATCTGGATTTTTACGGATACACATTCTCCCTTTTGGAATGGCAAGCCCTTCCCGTCGAGGCCCGTGAGGCGCTCGCCGGTTTTCCACCCGCCACGGCCGGCAACGCGGGTGATTTTGCCTCCAGCCTCCGGGACATCATGCAGAAGCACCTTAACAAGGTGCCAGAGACATTCCCGCCGGATGCTCAGGCGGCATGGCTCCAGGCTTCGAAAATACCTGACTCGGTCCTGGCGCAGTACGCCTTGGCCGAACTGGCGCCGATTACCGGGGAGGCTTGGTCCGGGCTTTCGATCCTCAAGCGATATGTGCTGACGAAGATGTCCCTGAGAGGGGTGAGGAACCATTGCTTTGTTCCCGCGCTGCTGGAGTTCGGGCTGGTCAGGTCAGGCATCGCAGATGCATAGACCGTGCTTCTGGCCCGGCACGGGCGACTCGTGATTCCAGATTCCCGATTCCCGATTCCCGATTCCYGGTGGGCGTGACCTGCCGGGCAGCGGCGGCCGACGCTGCTGCAGCGGAGCCGATGCGGAGAAAGCGGTTTTTCCTTGCTTCAAATATCGGCTGATGGCCAGCAGTGATTTGACCATCCGGGACATTCAATTTACATTTCGGGAGAGTCAGCGAACCCACGATTTCGGCAATGGCCTACTATCTCCGCAGTGCCAGTCTCACCCACTATGTCGAGGTGGCGCGCGCCGTCGGCCTTGATCCCTATCAGCAGCTAAGGGCGGCGAAGATCAGCCGTGCGGCGCTGCTGGATCCCGACATCCGGCTGGCGGCCGGACTGGTGGGGCGGCTGCTGGATATGTCCGCCAAGGCGGCCCGGGTTGACGACTTCGGCCTGCGCATGGCCGAGTTGCGAGAATTCTCGAATCTCGGGCCACTCGCCTTCGTGGTGCGGGAGGAGCCGACATTGCGCCGTGCGCTGGACTCCATGGTCCGCTATATGGGCCTGCAAAACGAAGCGCTGGCCATGCGCGTCGAAGAGTCCGAGGGCATGGTGATGATCCACCTGCAGGTCCTGAGTGACGAGCCCGGTACGCTGCGCCAGGCCACGGATCTGGCCGTAGGCGTGGTGTTCCGCATGCTGAGCTTGTTCCTGGGCGCATCGTGGCGTCCGCGCAGCATCTGCTTCACAAGCGCCGCGCCTGCCAGCACGGCCACGTACCTGCGCGTTTTCGGCATGCCGGTGCAGTTCAACCAGGACTTCGACGGCATCATCTGCGTGGCGTCCGACCTGGAGTCGCCCTTGCCCTCCTATGATCCGGTGATGGCGCAGCAAGTGAAGCAGTATCTCGGCACGCTGCTTGCGCAGGCCAACACCACCATGCCCGACAAGGTGAAGAAGCTGGTCTACGCCTTGCTCCCGTCCGGCGTCTGCTCGGTCGAGCGCGTGGCGCAGTTCCTCGGCGTGGACCGCCGCACGGTGCACCGGCGTCTGGCGCAGGAGGAGGCAACGTACTCCGGCATCGTCAACGACGTGCGCGCCGGCCTGGTGATCCCGTATATCGAAAACCGCGGGCGTCCGCTTTCGGAGGTGGCCACGTTGCTGGGTTTCTCTTCGCTGAGCGCGTTCTCGCGCTGGTTCGGCGGCCAGTTCGGCTGCAGTGTTTCGCAATGGCGGGCGCAGGCGCGGACCGTAAGGCACGGGGATGCCGGCCAATAGATCTCCGTCCGTTTGTGCGGTGCCCATGCACGGCGTTTGCGCCATCGCCCTGGGCGGCCCCGCCTGCAAGCAAAACGCGACCGCACGGGTGTATCACTGTTGATACAGCGTAGAAGTTATCCGTTTCGCCGACGCGTTTCGCGAGTGCTGTTTTGCCCGCAAGTAAGATTTGCAATAAGCCGGAACGCAAACTAAGGTTGTGATCTCGGAGTAGCGTGCAAGGCGAAGCGCGGGGCTGAGGAGAACGGACATGGCAAACGCGAAAAAGGCGGCTGAACACGAGCAAGCCACCGGGGACCGGCTAGGCAACAAGGAATACCTGAAGGAACTCCGGCGCTTGCATATCGAACTGGTCAAGCTGCAGGCATGGGTGCTGGCGACCGGCTGCAAGGTCTGCATCGTGTTCGAAGGCCGCGACGGCGCGGGAAAGGGCGGCACCATCAAGGCCCTCACGGAGCGCGTGAGTCCGCGCGTGTTCCGCGTGGTTGCCTTGCCGGCCCCCACGGAGCGCGAGAAGAGCCAGATGTACGTTCAGCGGTACATCTCGCACCTTCCCGCCGCCGGCGAAGTGGTGATCTTCGACCGCAGCTGGTACAACCGCGCTGGCGTGGAGCGGGTCATGGGATTCTGCTCCGAGGAGCAGGCCGAAGCGTTCCTGAGGGCCGTGCCCCTGGTCGAGAAGGCCATTATCGGTTCCGGTGTCATCCTGTTGAAATACTGGCTTGAGGTAAGCGAGGAGGAGCAGACGCGCCGCCTTGCGTCGCGCATCGACGATGGCCGCAAGACCTGGAAGCTCACGGATATGGACTTGAAATCCTACAGCCGCTGGTATGACTATTCCCGCGCGCGCGACAAGATGTTCCTCGCCAGCGATACAGACTACGCGCCCTGGTACGTGGCCAACTCGAACGACAAGCGGCGCGCCCGCCTCAACATCATCAGCCACGTGCTGGACAAGATTCCCTACGAGGCCGTGCCGCACAAGAAGGTGAAGCTGCCGGCGCGGCAAAAATCCGGCGGCTACAAGGAGGCGGATTATCCTTACAGGCATGTCCCCGAGCGGTTCTGACGGCGTCGGCCTCCGGACTGCACCCGGTTCGCGCACCAGCGCCCCCTTGATGTCAGCACCAGCGAGATCATCATGCCGGACGATTCCATCCCGGAGCCATCGCTGCCCGCCCGCGTGACACTGCGCGACGGGCGGCAGATTCTGCTGCGCCAGATCGGCGGACAAGACAAGGCAGCCCTGCTGGCCGCCTTCCACCGCCTATCGGTGGATTCCCGCTATACGCGATTCATGGCCTCCATGCGGGAACTGCCGGACGCCATGCTCGAATCGGCAACCCACCCGATGCCGGAGCGCGAGTTCGCGCTGGTGGCCGTCACAGGCAATGGCGAGGCAGAGGTCATCGTCGGCGGCGCGCGCTATGCCGCGGGTCCTGGCAGCGAGGTCTGCGAATTCGCCGTGACGATCGACGACAACTGGCATGGGCTGGGACTGGYGCGGCACCTCATGCAAACGTTGATTGGTGCCGCGAGCGCGCGGGGATACCGATGGATGGAGGGCTTCGTGTTGTCTTCCAACCATTCCATGCGCGGCCTTGCGCGCCGGCTCGGCTTCGACGATACGCCATGCCCCGACGATGCCATGCTGCGCGTGGTCAAGCTCCGGCTTGCGGTGCCGGCCGGGGCCGGCATCGCCCCTGGATAAGCCGCGGCGCGCCAGCCGCGCACAGGCCTGAGCGCGAACTGCAGCACGAACCGGTGGCGCGGGGTCGCGCGCAACGAGGGGAGCCGATCGATGAGCATACTGGACCTGCTGCGCCGGCGCGAGCCGGGCGCGCACGAGCAAGGCAAGCGCGACAAGCGGAGCAAGCACGAGATTGCCGAGATGACGGAGCGCGTCCTCGGCCTGAGTCCGCGCCTGCGCCTGGTGCCGCACTACCAGAAACGGCTCGGGCCGAAGATCGGGCTGGCGCTGGACGTTGTCCGCGGGCTGGCGGCGGGCCTTCCTGCGCCGCGCGAAGCCAGCGCGGTGGCGTGGGGATCGGATCCCTACATCCATGCCTTTTTCGGTACGGCGCACGATGTGGAGCTTGCCTTCAGCCGCTCAGCGGACCTGCGCGAGTTCTTCGAGCACGCACCGGACGCGCGGGAGGCCTATGCGGTGCTGGGCATGGCGATGGCCGAGCGGCACACGCTGGGCGTCGCGCTGGAGGGAGACGTGATGCGCACCGATGTGCAGCAAACCACGATCTGCTTCAGCGATCACCAGGTGCGGATCTGTGGCCGGACTGACGCCGGGCTGCGCGAGGAGATCGTGCGGCGAATGCTGGATCAGCTGGCGCTGGAGGGCCTGGCCCGGTTTGCCGCCGGCATGTCGCGGCGCAATGTGATCGAACGTGAGCTGGAGCTCCTGAAGGCGCGCTTGCATCTGCTGGAGCGGCGGGGCACCGGTATGCGCTCGGTGGTGGGGGGCGGTAGCGAAGTGGCGCCCGCGGAACATGCCAGGCTGCGCGAACAGATCGAGGAAAACGCTCAGGAACTCGCCCGGCTCGGCGTGGCATCCGATGCCCTGGAGCGCCAGATCGACGGACTCGGCGAAGTGTTCGAGGAGGCGGGTTCGCGGTTCTCCCTGGAGCACCGGAACATCCGCCTGAGCCGGATGAATGTGCTGCTGCCGGAACAGAGCACGGCACCGGGMGATGCAATCGATCTGCAAAGCGCCCGGGTCCCGGGCGATCCGCCGCTGGTGCGCACCTTTGCCCTGGTGCGCTTTGCGCGCGCCGGCATGCTGTCTCCGATGTCGCTCCTCGATGAAGCGGAGCGCCTGTTGTAGTGCACGCCCCGGATGCGCGCCGCAAGACCGGTCGAACAGTTCGCCGCGGCATGCTCTGCGGTCGCACTTGTGGATGGATCGCTGCCTGTGCGCTGGCGGTGACACGGCACACCTGTTTGCGCGAAACACGGCATCGAAAAAATGCAGTACGAGAATTCGGCAAGAAGCACGAGAATGATCTAAAACACACATGAGGGCGAGGGTCCCCAGGAAAAGCGGAGCCATGAGCTCCACGGGGCTCATCGATTTTCGGCAAGCGCAGATGGAGCCCCGCGGCGAGTTGACGCACCGGCACCGCGCCCTGCACCGCGGCGTACGGCAGAAAAGAAGTGATTCCACAGGATCTTGGGGGTGGGAGTCGTGATGAACAATAAACAACGAAGCTATCGCTACGTTTGCCTGTTGCTTGCGACTATCCTTGTCGCCGCCTGCCAGAAAGAGAAGCCACCACCTCCCGCCGCGGTCGCGACCGAGGTGGGCATCGTCACGGTGGCACTGCGCGACGTCCCGGTGGTGTTCGAGTTTGTCGGCGAGACGCAAAGCTCCCAGCAGGTCGAGATCCGCGCCCGCGTCAACGGGTTCCTCGAGCAGCGCCTCTACACAGAAGGCTCGCTGGTCAAGAAGGGCGACCTGCTGTTCCGGATGGACCAGAAGCCATTCCAGGCCGCGCTGACCGCGGCGGAGGCCGAACTGGCGCAACAGCAGGCCCGGCTCAGCACGGCGCGCGCCAATCTCAACCGCGTGCGGCCGCTTGCCRCGAAGAATGCACTGAGCCAGAAGGACCTCGACGACTCGGTCGGGCAGGAGCAGGCGGCCGCGGCGGCGGTCGAGGCGGCCCGCGCCAATGTTGTCAACGCCAAGCTCAATCTTGGCTATACGACGATCACCTCACCGGTGAATGGCTTGTCCAGTTTTGCGAAGAGGCAGGTCGGCTCGTATATCGACCCAACCAATAGCCTGCTGACCTATGTGGCGAAGCTCGATCCGATGTGGGTGAATTTCAGCCTGTCGGAAAACGAGGTGCTCCAGTCGCGCTCGCAGCAGCAGTCCGGTTCGCTGAAGCTGCCGGAGCGCGGGGCGCTCGAGGTCGAGATCGTCCTGGCCGACGGCACGGTGTACGGCAGCCGGGGCAGGATTGCCTTTGCCGACGCGTCGTTCAACGCGGATACCGGCACGTACCTCGTGCGCGCCGAAATGGCCAACCCGCAGGGCTTGTTGCGTCCGGGCCAGTTTGTCAGGGTCAGGCTGATTGGCGCGCAGCGGACCCAGGCGGTCGCCGTGCCGCAGGAGGCGGTGATCCAGGGCCAGCGCGGCGAGTCGGTCTGGACGGTCGACAAGGACAACAAGGCGCAGTCTCGCGTGGTCGAGGTCGGCGAGTGGTCGGGCGACAACTGGGTGATCCGCTCGGGCTTGCGGCCCGGTGACATGGTGATTGTGAATGGCGCCACCCGCCTGGCGCCCGGCGCCCCGGTGAAGCCAGTCCCGGCGGCAGCAAAGGGTGGGGCGGGCGCGCATGCCGCCAGCGCTCCCGCCGCCGGCAGCGAGGGTCGCAAGCCATGAAGATCTCCCATTTCTTCATCGACCGGCCGATCTTCGCTTCGGTGCTGTCGATCATCATCGTGGTCGGCGGACTGGTTGCCATGTTCAATCTGCCGGTGGCCCAGTTCCCGGAGATCACGCCGCCGACCATCACCGTATCGACCACCTATCCTGGCGCCAGTGCCGAGGTGGTGGCGCAGAATGTCGCGGCGCCGATCGAGCAGCAGGTCAACGGCGCCGACAACATGCTCTACATGTCGTCCACGAGTTCCTCCACGGGGAACATGACGCTGACGGTCTTTTTCGAGATCGGGACCGACCCGTCGCTGGCGCAGGTGGATGTCCAGAATCGTGTCAACCTCGCGCTTCCGACGCTCCCGGACGCTGTCACGAAGCAAGGGGTTTCCGTGCAGAAGCGGTCCTCGGCCTTCATGATGGTCATCGCGGTCTACTCTCCGGATAACAGCTACCCGCAGAACTTCGTCGACAACTACACCAATATCTACGTGCTGGATGCGCTCAAGCGTATCCCGGGGGCCAACCAGGCATCGATCTTCGGCACGCCGGACTACGCCATGCGCATCTGGTTGCGACCCGACAGGATGGCGCGGCTGGGCATCACGGTGGATGACGTCAAGAACGCCGTCAGCGCGCAGAACCAGCAGTTCTCCGCGGGGCGCATCGGGCAGGCGCCGACGGCCGGCCCGGTCAAGCAGACCTTCCCGGTTGCCACCAAGGGCCGCATGACCGAGCCCGAGGATTTCGAGAACATCATCCTGCGCGCGGCCTCGAGCGGAGCGGCGCTGGTGCGGCTCAAGGACATCGGCCGGGCGGAGCTCGGCTCGAAGGACTATTCCCTGCGCAGCCGCTACAAGGGCAAGACCGCGACGCTGCTTGCCGTGTACCAGCAGCCGGGAGCCAACGCGCTGGCGGTGGCCGCCGGGGTGAAGAAGACGCTTGCCGACCTCAAGAAGAGCTTCCCTCCGGGCCTGCAGTACGAAATCGCCCTCGACACCACCGAGTTTGTCCAGGAATCCATCAACGAGGTGATCCACACGCTGGCGGAGGCGGTGATCCTGGTGATCCTGGTGGTCTATCTCTTCCTGCAAAGCTTCCGGGCGACGCTGGTGCCGATCCTGGCGGTGCCGRTGTCGATCATCGGCGCCTTCACGGCGATGTCGGCGTTGGGCTTCTCCGTGAACATGCTCACGCTGTTTGGCATGGTGCTGGCCATCGGCATCGTGGTGGACGATGCGATCGTGGTGATCGAGAACGTCGAGCGCAATATGGTGGAGTTCAAGATGCCGCCCAAGGAGGCGGCCAAGGCCGCCATGGACGAGGTCGGTGGTCCGGTGGTCGCCATCGTGCTGGTCTTGCTGGCGGTCTTCATACCGGTGGCGTTTCTCTCGGGCATCACCGGCCAGCTCTACAAGCAGTTCGCCATCACGCTCGCCGTTTCCGTGCTGCTGTCCGGCGTGGTGGCACYGACGCTTTCCCCGGCCCTGGCGGCCATCCTGCTCAAGCCCGGCGAGCATGAGAAGAACCGGTTCTTCCGCTGGTTCAACAAGTCCTTCGACCGGATGGTGGAGGGGTACGGCAGCACGGTGCAGCTGGTGATCAAGCGGGTCGTCATCTCGCTGAGCCTGGTTGTCGTGATGATCGTCGTCAGCGTCTTGATGTTCACCCGCATCCCATCGTCCTTCCTCCCGGTGGAGGACCAGGGCTATCTGCTGGGCGCGGTGATCCTGCCGGACGCGGCGAGCCTCGACAGGACCAGCGAACTCTCGAAGCGGGCGGAAGAATGGCTCGCCCGCCAGCCCGGCGTGAAATCCGTGGCGACGCCGGACGGCTATAGCCTGATCGATTCCCAGAACAAGACCAACGCCGGCACGCTGTTTGTCACGCTCAAGGGCTTCAAGGAGCGCGGGAAGGGCGAGAGCGCCGAGGACCTGATCGTCAAGGCCACCCGGGAATTCTCCACGTACCGGGAGGGCCTGGTCATCCCGGTCAATCCGCCCTCCATTCCCGGACTCGGCGCCACGGGCGGCTTCGAATTCTGGCTGCAGAGCACGGGAGACGGCACGTATCAACAGCTTGAAGACAGGGTACGTGCCTTTATCGCCAAGGCGCGGCAGCGCCCCGAGTTGCGTGGCGTCAGTACCACCATCAATACGCGCTCGCGCCAGTTCCTGGTCGATGTGGATCGCGAACGCTCGGAAACGCAGGGGGTGCCGGTGGAACAGGTCTACTCGGCGCTGCAGACCATGTTCGGCTCGCTCTATGTCAGCCAGTTTCCCAAGAACAGCCGGCTGTTCCAGGTCATCCTGCAGGCCGAGCCCGAGTTCCGCTCCCGGCCGGAGGATATCGAAAAGCTCTACACGCGCAACGCGAAGGGCGACATGGTGCCGATCAAGGCGGTGACGACCTCGCGCTATGTGGCCGGCGCCGATCTGGTGACGCGATTCAATAATTTCCCGGCGGCCAAGATCACCGGCGATGCGGCGCCGGGATACAGCTCCGGCCAGGCCCTTGCCGCGATGGAGGAGGTGGCCGGCGAGGTGCTCGGCGAAGGGTATAGCTATGGCTGGAGCGGGCAGGCCTTCGAGGAGAAGAAGGCCGGGTCCACCGCCACCATGGTGTTTGGCTTCGCCCTGTTGATGGTGTTCCTGATCCTGGCCGCGCAGTACGAGAAATGGTCCCTGCCGCTTGGCGTGCTGCTCGCCGTGCCGTTCGCGCTGTTCGGCGCGCTGGTGGGCATCCTGATACGCGGCATGGAGAACGATGTGTACTTCCAGATCGGTCTTACCGTGCTGATTGCGCTGGCGGCGAAGAACGCCATCCTGATCTTCGAGTTCGCGGTGGAGATGCTCCACAAGGAGCACCTCAGTCCGTATGAGGCGGCGGTGAAGGCCGCCAAGCTGCGCCTGCGGCCGATCATCATGACGTCGCTGGCCTTCATCCTCGGGTGCATTCCGCTGGCGATCGCCTCCGGCGCGTCCGCGGCGAGCCGGCGCTCGCTCGGGACCGGGGTCATCGGCGGGATGCTGGGGGCCACGGTCATTGCCATCTTCTTCATCCCGATGTTCTTCTGGGGCCTGGAAGCCAGGGCGGCCAGGAAGGCCGCGGGGAGCGCGCCGGCGGCGCCGGCGCCCACTCCCCGTCCGGAGACGCCGGCATCGAGCGGAGGGGAGTCATGAAACCCGCCCGGAGGCGGCAGCTTGCCGCGGCCGGCGCGCTCGTGCTGGCGGGCTGCGCGGTCGGGCCGGACTACCAGCGCCCGGCGCTGGACGTGCCGGACGCGTACCGCTTTGCCCAGTCCGGCGCCGACGCAAACGCCGACGCAAACGCCAACGCCAACGCCAATGCCAGCGCCAATGCCAGCGCCAGCGCCAGCGCCAATGCCAATGCCAATGCCAATGCCAACGCGATCCCTGCCATCGACATGCACTGGTGGACCCAGTTCAACGATCCGGTGCTTGACGACCTCATCGCCAAGGCGCTGGCGCAGAACAAGGACATCCTGATCGCGCTGGCGCGTGTCGAGGAATACTACGGGCGGCTGATGTCGACTCGCGCCGGGCTCTTTCCGCAGGTCGGCGCGGAGATCGGCGGTGGCCGCCAGCGTCTGGCCACCGGGGCGGGCAACGTCGTACCTGTCAATAATCCGTTCAACCAGGTGCGGGCGGACGTATTCGCTACCTGGGAGATCGACCTGTTCGGGCGGCTCCGGCGGCAGACCGAGTCGGCACGCGCGCAGTGGGTCGCCACCGGCGAGGCCAGGCGGAGCACCCAGGTCAGCGTGGTGGCGGCGGTAGCCACGGGCTACATCAGCCTGCGCGACCTGGACAACCGCTTGCTGATCGCCCAGCAGACGCTGGCCAGTCGGCAAGGCGCGCTGACCTTGTTCCAGCAGCGCTTCGAAGGCGGCGTGGTGTCCGAACTCGAGGTCAGCCAGGCGCAGTCGGAATACGCGTCGGCGCTCACCTCCGTGGCGCTCTACGAGCAGCTCGTCGCGCAGCAGGAAAACCTGCTGTCGGTCCTGGTCGGCCAGAATCCGGCCGACATCCAGCGCGGCAAGTCCATCGGCGAGCTGACTTCGCCCGAGATTCCCGCCGGGCTGCCGTCGGCGCTGCTTGAACAGCGTCCGGACCTGCTGCAGGCCGAACAGCAACTGATCGCGGCCAACGCGCAGATCGGCGCGGCGCGCGCCGAGTACTTTCCCACGATCTCCCTGACCGGACTGTTCGGCGCGGCAAGCACGGCCTTGTCCGGCTTGTGGGTGGGCTCGGCGCGCACGTGGTCATTCGCGGGCGCCGTGAGCATGCCGATCTTCACTGCCGGCGGCATCGCGGGGGATGTCAAGCAAGCCGAAGCGCGCCAGCAGCAGGCGCTGTTCGCGTATCAGCAGGCGATCCAGACGGCCTTCCAGGAAGTCGCGGACGCGCTGGTGGGGGTGCAACGCACGCGCGAGCAGCGCGCGGCGAAGGATACGCAAGTGGACGCGCTGCAGCGCTATGTGTCGCTTGCGCAGGATCGCTATGAGGGCGGCTACACGAGCTACCTCGAAGTGCTGGATTCCCAGCGCGCGCTGTTCAATGCGCAGCTGGACCAGTCAAGCCTGCGCGGCTCGGAGTTCGGGTTGATGGTCTCGCTCTACAAGTCGCTGGGTGCCGGGTGGCCGCTGCAGCAGGCCGACACACTGGCAAACGGCAAATGAGCGAGCCCGGGGCAGTTGCAATGAAGGAGTTGTCATGAACACGTGGAACAAGCGCCTGGTTTGCGCTGCCGTCGCCGCCATGGTGCCGCTCGGGGCGCTGGCGCAATCCAAGCCGATCGCCTACCCGGCCAAGGGCCAGAGTTCGCAGCAGCAGCAAAAGGATGACGGAGCGTGCTACTCGTGGGCAAAGAGCAATACTGGCATCGATCCGGCAGCGGTCGCCGCGGCGCCGCCGCCGCCGTCCGGGCCCGCGGTGGGCGGAGGGGAGCGCGTGCGGGGTGCGGCGCGCGGCGCGGCGGGTGGCGCGGCCATCGGGGCCATTGCGGGCGATGCCGGCAAGGGCGCGGCCGCGGGTGCTGCCGTCGGGACCATGGCCGGCGGGGCGCGGGCACGGCAGAACCAGCGCTCGGCCCAGGCCTCTGCGCAGTCCCAGAGTCAAGGCGCGATGGATACCTACTATCGGGCCTACGCGGCCTGCATGGAAGGGCGCGGCTATTCGATCAAGTAAGTAGCGATGTCCAGGGCGCGAAGGCAAGGTTCGCATGGAACATGAGTCATCGAAGCACTCGTCCGGCGGCTTTCCCTTGCCGGTGCCGGAGTGGATCCGCGAGTACCGCAAAGACTGGATCAAGCCGGATGTCGTGGCCGGCCTGACGGCGGGCGCAGTGGTGATTCCCAAGGCGCTGGCCTACGCGACCGTCGCCGGATTGCCGGTCGAGGTGGGGCTCTATACCGCGTTCCTGCCGATGGTGGTGTACGCGCTGCTCGGCACGTCGCGGCCGCTCAGCGTGAGTTCGACGGCAACGCTTGCCATCCTCGCGGCGACCGCGCTCGGGCGGGTGGCCCCTGGCGGCGACGCTGGCACCTTGCTGACCGCTTGCGCGACCCTGACCGTGCTGGTGGGCGTCATCCTCGTGCTGGCCGCGCTGCTGCGGCTCGGCTTTGTCGCCAACTTCATTTCCGACCCGGTGCTGACCGGATTCAAGGCGGGGATCGCGATCGTGATCGTGGTGGACCAGATCCCGAAGCTGCTGGGCATACATTTTACGAAGGGCACGTTTTTCCACAATGTGCTGGCCATCGGCACCGGGCTTGGGCACACGTCGGTGTACACCGTGGCGGTGGCGGCCGTCACCGTTGTCATGCTCCTGGCGATCGAGCGGGTGTTCCCGCGCGCGCCGGCCCCGCTGATTGCCGTGGCCGCCGGGATAGCGGGTGTTGGTCTGCTCGGCTTGCAAGGCCACGGGGTCGAAGTGGTCGGCCACGTACCCACCGGCTTGCCCACGCTTGTCATGCCGGACTTCGCTCTGGTTGCCGACCTCTGGCCCGCAGCGGCGGGCATCGCGCTGATGAGCTTTACCGAGTCGATCGCGGCAGGCCGCGCGTTTGCGCAGCGAGGCGAGCGCACGCCGACAGCAAACCGGGAACTGCTGGCGACGGGCCTGGCCAATGTCGCAGGCGCGTTATCGGGCGCCATGCCGGCCGGTGGCGGCACGTCGCAGACCGCGGTGAACCGGGTCGCCGGGGCGCGCACGCAGTTGTCGACGCTGGTGACCGCGGCCATGACCCTGGGCACGATGCTGCTGCTTGCGCCGTTTATCGGGAAGATGCCGCAAGCCACCCTCGCCGCGGTGGTGATCGTGTACTCGGTCGGCCTGATCCAGCCGGCGGAGTTCCGCGCGATCCTCGATGTGCGCCGCACCGAGTTCCTGTGGGCGCTGATCGCCATGGTCGGCGTCGTGCTGCTGGGCACGCTGCAAGGGATCGTCGTCGCCATTGTCGTCTCGCTCGTGGCGCTTGCCCATCAGGTGTCCGACCCTCCGCTCCATGTGCTCGGGCGCAAGCCGGGCACCAACGTGTTCCGGCCGGCCTGCGCCGAGCACCCGGAGGATGAAAGCTTCCCGGGCCTGCTGATGCTGCGGCCGGAAGGCCGTATCTTCTTCGCCAATGCCGAGCGGCTTGGCCAGAAGCTGCGCCTGCAGATCGTCGCCACGAAGCCGCAGGTCATCGCGCTGGATCTCGGTGCCGTGTTCGATCTCGAATACACGGCGCTCAAGATGCTGACGGAGGCGGAGGCGAGGTGGCGCGAGGACGGCGGGGCGTTGTGGCTGGTCGGGCTGAACCCGGGGGTGCTCGCACTGGTGCAGCGCGCGCCCCTGGGCGCTGCACTGGGGCGCGAACGGATGTTCTTCGATCTGGAGCAGGCAGTCGACAGCTATCAGGCCTCGGTCGTGGCGCAGGCCAGCCGGCCATGAAACCGCCACCGGGGCGCGGCAGGTGGAACGGCGTTGCATGAAGGATTCCTGCCTGGTGCTCCAGGCACCGTGAGCGTGGTGCTTCTCGATGCTCCTTTGATTCTCGTGAACCGGGCACTATATTAGCGCTTGGTTTGAGGCGCCGATGTGGCGAGGTGGCGGCAGGCTTCAATGCTGCCGCGATGAAGATAAACGAAGCGGGAGAGGATCATGGTAAAGATGGCAACATCCATCATGCTTGCGATGGCGTTCAGTGCTTCACCGGCTTGGGTCCACGCCGCTTCGGCCGCGGCCGCGCAAGGTCAAAATGACGAAATCGTGAAGATGCGCGAGGAAATCGCCGCCGCCAGGAAGGAATACAAGCGCAAGGTCGGCGAAGCGCAAAAGGTCTTCGACGAGCAGAAATCTGCCGCGGCCAAGGAGCGTGACACGGCGATCTCTGCCGCACGCGCCAAGGCCGGGCAGAAATGATTGGCAGGCCGGTTGGCCCGCCTGTTCCTGCGTTCAGGCGTTAGCGAGGACCGGCGCCAGGGAGCGCTCCGTTCCTGGCGGTGACGATGCCGTCGCCAAGATCCGGGTCGGACCCTTGCTGTGCCGTACAACAGGCTGAACAGCCGCGGCCTCATGAGCCCTCCGGATTCTCCACCCCCGCACCCCGAACCTGGCCGGATTCCGCGCCGGGTCACCGATCATGCCGGCTGGGGCCGGTGGCTGCCGGGACTGCGCACGCTCCGCGCGTACCAGGCGGCGTGGCTGCGGCACGATATCGTGGCGGGGCTCGTGCTCACCACGATGATGGTACCCGTGGGCATCGCCTACGCGGTGGCGTCGGGCCTGCCTGGCATCCATGGTCTCTATGCGACCATTGTTCCGCTGTTCGTCTATGCCTTGTTCGGGCCCAGCCGCATTCTGGTGCTGGGCCCGGATTCCTCGCTGGCCGCCGTCATCCTCGCTGTCATCCTGCCACTGTCCGGGGGCGATGCGCATCGCGCGGTCGCCCTTGCGGGCATGATGGCGGTCGTGTCGGGTGCGGTGTGTATCCTGGCCGGCATAGCGCGCCTTGGCTTCATCACCGAGCTTCTTTCCAAACCGATTCGCTATGGGTACATGAACGGAATCGCGCTGACGGTATTGATCAGCCAGTTGCCCAAGCTTTTCGGCTTTTCGATCAAGTCCGACGGACCGCTGAGAGATTCGTGGGCTATCACCACAGCGGTGATCGATGGAAAGACCAACTGGGTCGCGTTCATGGTCGGCGCATCCACCCTGGTGGTGATCCTGCTGCTCAAGGGAAACAAGCGCGTGCCGGCCATCCTGGTCGCCGTGGTGGGAGCGACCGTCGCCGTCGGCATGCTGGACCTTGCCGCGCGCTTCGGGGTGTCGGTCCTGGGTCCTCTTCCGCAAGGCCTGCCAGCATTCGCCATCCCGTGGATCACCACCGGCGATATCGTCCCCGTCCTGACCGGCGGTTTCGCCGTTGCCCTTGTCTCGTTCGCGGACACCAGCGTGCTCTCTCGTGTCTATGCGGCGCGGACTCGTACCTATGTCGACCCGAACCAGGAGATGGTGGGGCTCGGCGTCGCCAATCTGGCCGCCGGATTTTTTCAGGGCTTCGCCATCAGCAGCAGTTCGTCCCGTACGCCCGTGGCCGAGGCCGCCGGTGCCAGGACCCAGCTGTCCGGCGTAGTCGGCGCGCTTGCCGTTGCCCTGCTGCTGCTGGTGGCGCCGGACCTGCTGCAGGATCTGCCCACCAGCGCACTGGCCGCGGTGGTGATCGCATCGGCCATCGGGCTGATCGAGGTCGCCGACCTGCGACGGATCTATCGCATCCAGCGCTGGGAGTTCTGGCTATCGATCGTCTGTACGGTCGGCGTGGCTGTGCTGGGTGCGATTCAAGGCATTGGCCTGGCCATCGTGATTGCCGTCATCGAATTCCTCTGGGACGGCTGGCGCCCTTACTCTGCGGTGCTGGGTCGCGCCGAGGGCGTCAAGGGCTACCATGACATCAAGCGCTACCCCGAAGCGCGCCTGATCCCCGGCCTGGTCCTGTTTCGCTGGGATGCGCCCTTGTTCTTTGCCAACGCCGAACTGTTCCATGACCGCGTGCTGGATGCGGTGGCGGCATCGCCCACGCCGGTACGCTGGCTGGTCGTTTCGGCGGAGCCGGTCACCAGCGTGGACGTCACCTCCGCGGACATGCTTGCCGAGCTGGACGGAACCTTGCACGCGGCTGGCATCGAGCTGTGCGTGGCCGAGATGAAGGATCCCGTCAAGGACAAGCTGAAACGATTCGGGCTGTTCGCGCGGATAGGCGAGACGGCATTCTTCCCGACACTGGGCGCCGCCGTCAGCAGCTATCTCGCGACCTATCCCGTGGATTGGGTGGACCGGGAGGAGACCGATGGCTGAGTGGAGAGGCAAATCCTGGCACGCCTCGCTGGCTGGCGGGCATCGGGCCTGGCAGTCGGCGCGTTGAAGCCTGGACGACTGCTTCGGTGCGTCCATCTTCACCCCCCCCAGCCGGGTTGAGGTCCCCGAGGCTCGCTCTCTCAGCGCTATTTGCTTCCCTTGATATTGCCCGCGACGCCGCCGGCGACCGCACCTATGGCGGCCCCCGTCCAGCCACTGCCTCCCGCGATGGCCGCAATGCCTGCGCCCGCCAGGGCTCCCACGCCCGCGCCGGTCACCGTCCCTTGTTGCTGCGGCGTCATGTTCGTGCAGCCAACAACGCCGGCGAGGGCGAGCGTCACGCCAATTCGTTCGAGTCGTTTCATCTGATTCTCCTACTTGGTGCGCTGAAGCCCGGGCACAACCATTTCGAACCAAATCGTTTCGAGGACGGGTCGCTGCAACTGGTCCGGATGCGCGGCGTACCAGCGGTCGAGTCCTTCGCGCACCGTGTCGAGGGTCTGGCCCTTCAGCCCTTTCGCAAGGCGTGGGACGATGCTCTGGGAGTCGGTCGGCGGCTTGCCAGCCTGATAGGCGATATCGACCAGGGCCAGATTGGCGATACCGACGAGGTAAGCCTTTTTCATTTGTTCCGATGACTCGGTCCAATGCCTGCCGGTGACCAACGGGATGTCTTCCGCGCGGGGAGTACCCGATACCAGCGCCAGCGTCATGCATCCCACGGCCATCGCCACGCGTAATTTGTGTTTCATCGCCATCGCATTCTCCTCGGGAATCCGCGTTTTCATGGTACTCCGGAACACCGCAACATCCTTGACGCACATGGTCGAGACACGRTGTCGTGCTTCGCACGCGGCAAGGCAGTCCCACAAGGGCAGCCCCGCGTTGCCGCCTCGCTACGTGCAGTTGGCGCGGTAGGTCTCCTGCAATTGCTTGCGCGTCTGGTCGCGCTCGATCTTGGGAATGGTGCGCCCCTGCGCGTTTTGCGTGGCCGGGCCGGATGACTGGTAAGACCGCTGGCTCGAGGTGGCGTTGAATTGCTCCTTGAGCTCCTCGCACCTGGCGCGCCTGGCGTCATCCGGACTCAGTGCGTCGGCCGACGGAGGGCGATAGGGACTGGCGCCGCTCTGTACGGCCTCGGATATGGCATTGGCGGCACCCTGGCCCGGCGCGGGCTGGGCCAGGCCAGCGGTGGCAATTCCCAGCGCCATCAGGCTGGCCAGCATGGATTTCCGGGACATCCGCATACGCTCTCCATTGAGTGACGATGACGCTGGCGTGCTCGAACCGACTGGTCTGGCCCTGAGGTGCAGACCAGACTAAGCGTAGTCATGCCCGGACGTATGTCAAATCCGAAGGCGCGCGGTGTCGCGCAATGACTACTGGCGGCGCCCGCGTCTGCGGCGCCAACGCCAGTCCGGGCAGGCAGGGCCGGACCGCACCCGATCAAGGCGATCCGCCCTCGGTCTTGCCATACCTGATCACATCCAGCACCGCAGCCGTCATCAACGAGGTAGAGACACCGAACATCAGGATGCCGTTGGCCGCTTCCAGTGGCCCGAGCAGGCGCCAGCGTTCGGACATCACGATATCGCCATAGCCAAGGGTGGAGAAGTTGACCCCAGAGTGATACAGCGCCGTGGAGAAATCACGGAACTCGCCGAGCATCAGGAACAAGGTAGCCCATATGGCAATCTGCGCGATATTGCAGAGCAAGGTCAGCAGCATCACGCCAGACAGCAGCACGATATCCGCCCATAGGGATTCATGTCCTTGCCGGGTCCGCCTGAAGCGCGCATAACGGCGCAGGCAGATGGCAACGACGACGGCCTGGGTCACGAAGGTGTTCACCCAGAAGCCGGGCGGCTGGCGTGTCGGGCTGGTCGCATAGAGCTTGCGCCCCAGCAGCAGGCCGAACAGCAGCATCCACAGGTAAAACATCCACAGGTGCACGAACAGTTTGAGTGCGCACCAGAACAGGACCGCCAGCAGCCCGCCGAGCAAGGTGGATCCCAGCAGCTCGCGGGCGGCACCGTGAGCCTTGGTGGTGCAGCTTTGCCTGCCGAGGGTGACGGATTTCATGATGATCGGCATGTAGCTGTCCGGCGCGGTCAGTGCCAGCAGGAAGGCCGGCAACACCACCAGCGCGGCGCGCAGGGCCAGCCGGTCGGCGTCGCCGGCCGGCACGGCCGGGGCGGCGGGCCCGGGACGCCTGCGGGCGGGTTCGGGAAACAGCCAGTGACTGAGCGCCAGCACCAGCACGCCGAGCAGAAGCCCCTTGGCCAGGGCGCCGATGACCGTCAGGGCCAGCCCGAAATCAGCAAATCCGGCGGCGGRGATCATGGTGAGGCCAGCCACCAGGAAGGTGGCGACCAGGTTGTTTCCGCCGCGCAGGCCGAAGCGAAAGGCCAGGTAGAGGCATAGCGCGACCAGCAACACGCCGCTGAACGGGTAATAGCGCAGCACGGGGATGAGCAGCAGGCCGCTGCCGGTGGTGAGCGTCACCATCAGGGCCAGCCCCAACCCTGCCTTGAGCGGGAGCGGGCGGTCGAGCGTGGCGAGCAGGAACACGGCGAGCACCGGCGCGACCATGGGGATGGAAAAGTCCAGGCCGAAGCTGATTGCCAGGCATAACGCCGTGCCGCTGGCCAGGCGCAGCGGACCCCGGGACGGCGGCGCGGCTACGTTGGCATGAACGCAATCAGTAGACATAGGAAAGCCAGCTCATCAAGCGCAGGAACAGGCGGCCGGGCGGATGGAGCGGATTGCCCTCGCCGGGAAAGGCCATGACTTCGGCCTGCCCGCCCACGCGGATGCCCCGAAGCGCGGCCAGTTGGCCGGGCGCGAACTCGACAACCACCGGGAAGCGCTGGGCCGGGCGCAGCCAGTCGCGGCTGTTCTGTACTGTCGGCAGGCTGCCGGGCGGGGTGCTCTGGCCCGTGCTGATGCCGTAGCCGATGCTGCGCACGCGGCCTTCGAAGACCCTGCCTGGAAAGGCATCGAGCACGATGCCAACCGGTGTGCCGACGTCGACGTGGCCCAGGTTGTTTTCGGTCAGGTCCGCGCTCACCCACACATCGTGGATGGCGATCAGTGTCATGACTGGCGCGCCGGCCGCGGCATACAGCCCGGCTTCGGTGCGCAGATCCGTGATCAGGCCGGCGGTGCGCGCACGTACCTGGGTATTGGCCAGGTCCAGTTCGGCTTTTTCCAGGGCCGTGGCGGCGCTGCGCAGCTTGGCGTTCTCTTCCTCGCTGCCGCCCTGCAGTTCTTTCGCGCGCTCCACTTCGGCGCGGGCCGCGGCGACCTGGCCCGCGGCCTGTTCGTGGGTGGCGCGGGCCACCTCCAGGCGGCGCAGCGAGACGGTACCCTGGTCCTCGCTGTAGAGGCGTTCGAGGCGCTCGCTGTCCTGGCGTGCCTTGGTTTCGTTGGCGATGGCGGCGCGCAGGGATGCCCGCGCCGAATCGATGCCGGCAGTGTTGGCGCCGATCTGGCGGCGCGTGGATTCGAGGTCGGCACGGGCGCGGTCTACCGCGATCCGGTAGTGCACCGGATCGACTTCAAACAGTAGCGCGCCGGCCGCGACATCCTGGTTGTTGCGCACATGCACGCGCGTCACCCGCCCGGACACTTCCGCGGCGACCGGTACCACGAAGGCTTGCACCCGGGCCTGCTGGGTGTAAGGGGTAAACCGGTCGGCCAGCAGATACCAGGCCAGGCTCAGCACAATCAGGCCGATGACAAGCCTGAGCGCCTTCCTGCCGGGGTCGGCCTGTGGTTGTGTGCTGGCCGGCGTATTGGACGACGACGCGGCCGACGCATCGGCTGGCGCATTGGCTGGCGCATCGGCTGGCGCACTGGCCGGCACTTCGGGCGGGGTGGATGCCAGGGGTCGCTGGGTATCACTCATCGGAGTCGGGCCTCTGCGAGGGGAGCTTCGCGCTGGTGTGCTGGCGGTCCGCCTCATCCAGCAGATCGCCCCAGTCGGTCCGTTGCCGCATTTGTTCGCGGGTGGCCGGGTCGACCAGCGGTTGCCCGCTGTACCAGCCCCCGCCCAGTGCCTTGTAGAGGGCAATCAGGTCGCTCACGGCATTGCTGCGGTTGACCAGGTAGGCGTCCTGCTGGGCAAACAGCGCGCGCTGGGCATCCAGCACGCGCTGGAAGTCCGAGTAGCCCTCGCGGAAAAGCGCGCTGGCCAGCGTCAGCGAGCGGTCGGCGGCCAGCGACGCCTCGCGCAGGATGTCCTCGCGCTCCAGTGCCCTGACCAGGCTGCTGGCGGCATCGTCGGCTTCGCGCGCCGCCTGCCGCACGCTGTCCTGGTAGGCGACAATCAGTTGCTGCAGACGCGCATCCTGCACGCGCACATTGTTCTTGATGCGGCCATAGTCGAACACGTTCCAGCGCAGGCTGGGACCACCGATCAGGGCGAGGTTATTCGGCGTGCCCGCCAGAGAGCTGGCGGACCAGGAGATGCTGCCGAGCAGCGACAGCGAAGGATAGAGATCTGCCTTCGCCACGCCGATGAGCGCCGATTGCGCCGCGACCTGCAGTTCGGCGGCGCGGATATCCGGACGGCGCAGCAGCAGATTGGCTGGCACGTCTTGCAGTACCGCGCGGTCAATCAGCGGGATCACTCCCTCCCTCTGCGCCAGCTCCGGCAGTTCAGGCAACTGCCCGGGGGGGCGGCCGATCAGGATAGCCAGGGCATTGCGGGTAAGCACGATCTGGTTTTCCAGTTCGGGGATGCTGCTCAGGGTGCCAAGGTACTGCGTCTTGGCCTGCTGGAGATCCAGCTCATCACTTTCGCCGCCCTTGAACAGGCGCTCGGTGATCTCATAGCTGCGCTTCTGCAGGCGGGCGTTCTCGCGGGCGATGCGCAGGCGCGCTTCGGCGGTGCGCAGGGCGAAGTAGGTCTCGGCCATCTGCGCATGCAGCAAGACCAGCACGTCCTCATGGTTGGCCATGGCGGCGAAATAAGCGGCATCGGCCGACTCGATGGCGCGGCTGAAGCGTCCCCAGAAATCCAGCTCCCAGCCGATGTCGAAGCCCGCGCTGTACTGCCAGAAGCGGCTATTCTGGGCGTTGCGGCCGCCGGACTGCCGGCGATCCATGTACAGGGCGTCGGCACTGACCTGTTGGCGTTGCGGATAGCGCCCGCTCAGGGCAATGCCCAACTGGGCGCGGGCTTCCAGCACGCGCAGCCCGGCAATCCTCAAGCCGGCATTGTGCGCATCGGCTTCGGCGATCAGGCGTTCCAGGGTCGGGTCGGCGAAGACCTGCCACCACTGCCRCAAATCGGGTTGCAACCGTTGCTCGCTGGCCTGTCCGACAGCCGGGCTGTTCCACTGGCTGGTCCAGTTCTCGCGCTGCGCCTGGAAGTCCGGACCCACGCGCGCGCAGCCGCTCAACGCGAGCAGGCCGGCCAACAGTGCGCGCCGTGGACGGATCAGGGCCGGCATATGGCGCACGCGCCCGCATCAGGCCTGCTTGTCTTCGCCATGCGTGCATCGACGCCGGGTCCAGGCGGCAGGGGCTGGAACACGTCATCGGCGTTGTCGGCAATGCCGGCAACGAAGACACAGATGTAGAAGACCATGGCACCCGTCTCCCCTGACGATCCTGGTGACCTGCGCAACTTCGGGAAAGCCGTCTACGTATTTAAGGAGCGCATTCTGCCGCGCGGGTCTTCGCCAGCGTCCCGCAAGTCCGGGGCGCGCCGCTGGCGGGATGCCGCTTGACCCACTTGCTCGAATATAGCTGAAGCGTGGCGTCTTACCGGTCCGGGATGCAAGAAGGCAACACGCCGACTGTGCTCAATGGAACACAGCTATGGGGGATCGCTCTGCGTCACCTCTGTGGCTGCGCCTTCGCTTTGCCTGGATGCCGGCGTGCTGGCGGCATGCCTGCGGCGCCAGGCCACCGGCGATTCACCGAACTGGGCGGAGAACCAGCGCGTGAACGAGCTAGCGCAGCCGTAGCCGAGCAGTTCGGACACCCGCAGCAGGGAATACTGCGGGTTCCCCACATAGCGTCGTGCCAGCTGGCTACGGACTTCATTGAGGATGTCCGTGAAGGTCTCGCCCGCTTCATCAAGCTGGCGCTGCATGGTTCGCAGGCTCAGGCCCAGGCCTTGGGCGACGCCCTCGCAGGTGGCGCGGCCCATCGGCAACATCAGGTAGACGGCATTGCGCACGTCACGGCCGATGGACGGCTCATTGACGCGAGGCAGCATCTCGACGAAGCGCTGCGCATGGCGAGCCATGGCCGGATCCCCGGTTGGATTCGGCGCGTCCAGGTCTGCCGCCAGGCAGACGATGCCGTTGAACTCGCTGTCGAACTCCAGCGGGCAGCCGAACAGCCTCCGGTGGACACCCAGGTCGGCGGGTGCCGGGTGCGTGAAGTTGACGCTGTGCGGTCGCCAGTGCGGGCCCAGCAGCGCCCTGCACATGCGGAAAACCACGCCGATGGCAAGTTCGGTGGCCTGCCGCGAGGGCGCGTTCAGCACGAGTTCCTGCCGGATGATGACGGCCTTGCCAGCGTTCTCCAGCACGATTGCCACCGACTCGTTGACCAGGTGCCGGTAGCGGATGGTGGTAACCAGCGCATCCCGCAGCGTGGGTTGCTGGCTGATCAGCAGGCTCATCACGCCAAAGTCCGACAACTGGCGCGATTCGGCCATGCGCAGGCCGAAGGTCGGGCAATCGGCCGCCAGCGCGGCGGACTCCAGCAGCGTGGCACAGGCATTGACGGGAATGCGCTGGTCCGGATCGGCCAGCAGCATACGGCTCAGTTTCGCCGCGCGCAGCAGCGACTGCGGGTTGATGCCAAGGTCTCCTGCCACTTCAAAGAAGTTGGTCAGTGCAGCCGCACGCACCAGCGTCTCCAATTCAGTCTCCTCTTTGCTCTTTTGCCTGCTCCGGGTTTGCCCTTGGCGGGTTGCCCGTCTTGTCTTCGCAAGCCGGATGATAGGCGCGCGTGGCATGAAATGCAAAGTCCGCGGGGGCAAATGCAAAGCGCCGCGGCCAGCCAGGGCCTACATTCTCTGCATGCGCGGCGCACTCTGCGCCGCAGCGACAGATCAAGGAGATAAGCATGGCAAAGGTAGTCCGCATGTACGAGGCCGGAGCGCCGGAAGTTCTTCGCTACGAGGACATGGAAGTCGGCGATCCCGGCCCCGGCCAGGTGCGCATCCGCCACGTGGCGGCCGGCCTGAACTACGCCGACACCTATTTCCGCAATGGCACTTACCCGGTACCGCTGCCCGCGGGCATGGGCGTGGAAGCCGCCGGCGTGGTGCAGGCCATTGGCCCGGGCGTGACCAACGTGGCCGTCGGCGATCGCGTGACCTACACCGGTTTCATCAACACGCTGGGTGCCTACAGCACCGAGCGGCTGGTGCCGGCCGCGCCGCTGATCCGCCTGCCGGAAACCATCGGCTTCGAGACCGCCGCGGCCATGACCATGCGCGGCCTGACCTCGGCCTACCTGATGCGCCGGATCCATCCCTTCAAGGCGGGCGACACCATCCTGCTGCATGCCGCGGCCGGCGGCGTCGGGTTGATCGTTTCGCAATGGGCCAAGCTGCTGGGCCTGACCGTGATCGGCACCGTCTCCACCGAAGCCAAGGCCGAAGTGGCCCGCGCCCACGGCTGCGACCACATCATCAACTACAGCCATGAGGACGTGGCAAAGCGGGTGCGCGAACTGACCGACGGCGTGGGTGTGTCCGTGGTGTTCGACAGCGTGGGCAAGACGACCTTCATGGCGTCGCTGGATTCGCTCAAGCGCCGCGGCACCATGGTGTGCGTCGGCACGGCCTCGGGCCCGATCCCGCCGTTCGACCCCGTGCTGCTGGCCATGAAGGGGTCCGTGTTCCTGACCCGGCCGGCACTGGCCGACTACATTTTCGATCCGGCGGAGAAGACGGCACTGGCCTCGGAACTGTTCGATCACGTCGGCGCCGGCCGTATCAAGATCGAAATCAACCAGCGCTACGCCCTGGAGGATGCGGTGCAGGCCCATCGTGACCTGGAATCGCGCAAGACGACGGGCTCGTCGATCTTCGTCATCTGAGGAGGGATGCACATGCAAGTCCATCAACTCACCTGCGCACTGGGCGCGGAACTGGCCGGTGTCAATCTTGCCGACGCCGTTGGCGACGCTGGCCTGTTCGCCGAAATCCGCTCACTGCTGCTCAAGCATCGCGTGCTGTTCCTGCGCAACCAGCATTTCAGCCGTGATGAGCATGTCGCCTTTGCGCGCCGCTTTGGCGAGCTCGAGGATCACCCCGTTGCCGGCAGCGATCCCGAGCACCCGGGCCTGGTGCGCATCTACAAGACCCCGGACCAGCCCAACGACCGTTACGAGAACGCCTGGCATTCGGATACCACCTGGCGCGAAGCGCCGCAGTTCGGCGCCGTGCTGCGCTGCGTGGAGTGCCCGCCGGTGGGCGGSGACACSATGTGGGCRAACATGGCGCTYGCCTATGAAAGGCTCCCGGCGCACATCAAGGAGCAGATTGCCGACCTTCGTGCGCGCCACAGCATCGAGGCCTCCTTCGGCGCGGCCATGCCGATCGAAAAGCGGCTGTCGCTCAAGGCCCAGTTTCCCGATGCGGAGCACCCGGTGGTGCGCACGCACCCGGAGACCGGCGAAAAGATCCTCTACGTGAATGCCTTCACCACGCATTTCACCAACTACCACACGGCCGCCCGCGTACGTTTTGGCCAGGACGCCAATCCCGGCGCGGCCGATCTGCTGCGCTACCTCGTCAGCCAGGCATATGTCCCTGAGTACCAGGTGCGCTGGCGCTGGCARCCMRACAGCGTGGCSATCTGGGACAACAGTGCTACCCAGCACTATGCGGTGATGGACTATGCGCCGTGCCACCGCAAGATGGAGCGCGCGGGTATCATCGGCAGCAAGCCGTTCTGAGCGCGCGTGGAGGCAACACAATCATGCAAGACAACCTGGTTATTCCCACGCAGTCCGCGTACGCCTACCCGCTGCTGGTCAAGCAGCTGCTGATCAATTCCCTGAGTCTCCATGGCGACCAGGAAATCAGCTACCGCGGCCAGATGCGCTACACCTTCCGCGATTTCCGCCGCCGCATCGGCCAGCTGGCCTCGGCGCTGACCTCGCTCGGCGCCGGGCACGGCACCACGGTCGCGGTGATGGACTGGGACAGCCATCGCTACCTGGAATGCTACTTCGGCGTGCCGATGATGGGCGCGACGCTGTTTACGGTAAACGTGCGGCTTTCGCCCCAGCAGATCCTGTACACGCTGAACGACGCCGGCGCGGACGTCATCCTGTTTCACCCCGACTTCGCGCCGGTGCTCGAAGAGATCCGCGGGCAGCTCACAGGCAACCCGCGCCTGGTCCTGATGGCGGACGGCGAGGCCGCACCGGCGCTGACGCTGCCGCTGGCGGGCGAGTACGAGGCCCTGGTGGATGCGGCCTCGCCCGATTTCGCCTTCCCGGATTTCGACGAGAACACCAAGGCCGCCACCTTCTACACCACCGGCACCACCGGCGACCCCAAGGGCGTCTGCTACAGCCACCGCGACATCGTGCTGCACACGCTGGCAACCTCTGCGAGCCTGTGCTCGCCCCGCGAGGGCCAGCGCATGCACCGCGAGGATGTCTACATGCCGATCACGCCGATGTTCCACGTGCTGGCATGGGGCATCCCGTACATCGCCGTCATGCTGGGCCTGCGCACCGTGTTGCCGGGCCGCTACGCGCCCGACATGCTGCTGAAGCTGCGTGAGACGGAGAAGGTCACCTTCTCGCACTGCGTGCCGACCATCTTGCAGATGCTGCTGCAGTCCTCGCAGGACGGCGCCCAGGATCTTTCGGGCTGGAAGATCATCATCGGTGGCTCGGCGCTGCCGCCGGTCCTGTGCGAAGCGGCACTGGCGCGAGGCATCGACATCTTCGCCGGCTATGGCATGTCGGAGACCGGCCCGATCGTCTCGCTGGCCCAGTTGCCGCCAGGGTGCAAGCCGAGCGACCGTGCGGAAGAAGTCCGCATGCGCTGCTCGACAGGCCGCCCGGTGACGCTGGTGGACTACCGTATCGTCAGCGAAGACATGCAGGACCTGCCGCGCGACGGCAAGAGCCGCGGCGAGATCGTGCTGCGCGCACCGTTCCTGACCAAGGGCTATTTCGGGAAGCCGGCAGCCTCGGAGGAACTGTGGGCGGGCGGCTACCTGCATACCCAGCCGAAGACCAGCGTAGGCAAGATCAATAAAAAGCAGCTGCGTGAAAAAGCGGTCTGAAGGGAAGTAAGGGAAGTAAGGGAAGTAAGGGAAGTAAGGGAAGTAAGTGAAGTAAGGAAAACTATGCGCCAGTCCTCAGGCGGGGGCTGGCGCTTTTTCTTGCCGGAAGGGCGAGCCGCGCGAAATGCGCAGCAACCACCTCCATCGTTCCCGCTACCCGGCGAAGGACCATCCTTGCCACCACGACAGGCGCAAAGCAAAGCGCCTCCCGAAGGAGGCGCGTCGTACAAGCGAGCCGGAGGGCTGCCGCAGTCAGGGCTGGATATTGAAGGCCTTCACAATCCCCGCATTGCGCTCGAACTCTTCATGCAGCGACTGGCTGAGCTGCGGCAGCGTCTGCGCAGCCATCGGCTCATAGCTCAGGGCCTGCATCCGTTCCTGCAGCTTTGGCGTGGCGGCCGCCTTGTAGGTGGCTGCCTGGATCTTTTGCGCCATCTCGGCCGGAACGCGGGCCGAGGCAATCACGCCCACCCAGTTGCTGAACTCCACATCCGGATAACCCAGTTCGGCGAAGGTGGGCACTTGCGGCAGCAGTGGCGAGCGGCTCTTGGAGGCAACCGCATAGGCCTGCAGTTTGCCGGCCTTGATCATCGGCAACGACGTCACCATGCCGTCGTACATGAGCGGGATCTGGCCGCCCATCACCTGGACCAGCGCCGGCCCGGAGCCCGCAAAAGGCACATGCTGCAGGTCCAGCCCGGCCTTCTGGTTCATGATCACGCCGGCATAGTGAGACGCCGTGCCGGCGCTGTAGGAGGCAAAGCTCAGCTTGCCGGGGTTGGCATGCACGTAGCCGACCAGGCTCTTGAAGTCCCTGGCAGGCAGGGATGGCGCGCCAACCAGCAGCAGGCGCGATCTTGCGACCGCGGCCAGCGGCTGGATGTCCTTCATGGTGTTGTACGGCGTCTTGAGCACATGCGGCACTTCGGTCAGCACGTTGGTGGCCGTCACCATGATGGTCTGGCCGTCGGGTGGCGCCGCCAGCAAGGCGTTGATGGCGATGCCGCCGCCGGCGCCTGGCTTGTTGTCGACCACCACGGGCTGGCCCAGGTCCGCCGAGAGCTGGTCGGCCAGCAGGCGGGCGATCACGTCCATGGTGCCGCCGGCCGGGGCCGGCACCAGCATGCGCACAGGCTTGTTGGTCCACGCCATCGCCGCCGGCACGGACAGGGCCAGCACGGCGGCTACGGCGGCGTGGCGCACGCGAAAGAGGGCGGGGCGGTTGGGCATGTCTGTCTCCGTTATGGATATGGGATATGGAATATGGAAAGCCGTGCCAGTCTTCCCTTGTCGGGGGCGGTACACGGGATCATGCGGGAAAGCGAGGCGCCGGCGGATGAAATTCCGCCTTCGCGAAGGGGTTCAGGTGGCAGCCAGGGTGGCGCGTTGCTTCGCGCGCGCCAGCGCCCGCAGCATGGCTTCCAGCAACGCGTCGGGAAGCCGCGAGCCAGACACGCTGTGGGTGCCGTTGAAGACAAAGTGCGGAACGCCGAGCCCGCTGCGCAAGGGCGGATCCGCCGGGGCGTGCAGTGACGGCAGCCAGTCCAGGTCATGGTGCCCGGGGGCAGCGCCCTGGTCCGGCATGCGGATGCCGCATTCTGTCGCGGCCTGTCGCAGCACGACGGGATCACCGATGTTCGCCGCGCGGATGAAGTAGCGCGTGAACAGGTTATCGATCAGGGCGGATGCCGCTTCGGCACCTGCCTGCTGCCTGGCAAGGCGTACCAGGCGATGGGCCAGCAAGGTGTTCGGGAAGATCTCGATACGGTCCAGCGCCAGCGTGAGGCCGGCCTCGCGCGCGGCGGCACGGACCTGCGCCTGCCGTGACGCCACGGCCTCGGGGCTGCCCAGGCGGTTCACGTAGAAATCACGGTAGGGCAAGCCGGCCGGAGGCGTGGCGGGGATCAGCGGGTAGGAGCGCCATTCCACGTGCACGGTAACGTCCGGGCGCTCACGCCCGAGCAGGCCAATGGCGTTTTCCAGGTGCTTTTTTCCGATCAGGCACCAGGGGCAGATCAGGTCGAAATAGGCCTCGACCGAGAGCGTGGACGGATTGTTCATGGCGGCGGCTTGATGACGCCGGCCGGCGTGCCCGATGCAGGCCGCGGCAGGCAGTTCAGGATCAGGGGGTGGGCAAGGCCTGCCCGCTGCGCCAGGGCAGGCGCGCCGGCAGCAAGGCCATCACTTCGGCGCGCTGGGCTTCGGTCATCCGCTCCCAGCAGCCGATTTCCAGCGGCGTCCTGCCGCAACCCTGGCAGTGCCTGCCCGCATGGTCCATGCGGCAGATGTTGATGCACGGATTCGCGACGGATGGGGACGGGTTCATGATTTCGATGAGGCTAGGTGGGGCGCGCCGGGCGCGGGCAACGGACTGGCCGCAGGCTTTGCGCCTGCGGCCAGTGCTTCGCGCGTCAGGCCGCGCGCAGGGGCAGGTTCTTCTGGCCGGCCTTGCGGTTCGGCGCCATGCCGTGGGCGGCCAGGGTTTCCTCGGCGCTGTCGTACCAGGTGCCGATGCGATAGATCTCGCGGGCTTCCTTGCCCGAGGCGATCTCGCGGCCCAGCTCCTTGGCCACGCGCACGCATTGCTCGATCTGCTGCACCGAGGTCATGCGGTTGCCGTGCTGGTCGATGATGGTGTCTTCGATGCCGCAACGCGGATGCAGGCCCATGCTCATGGCCATCATGTTGAACGGCAGCACGTTCTTCAGCAGCGATTCCGCGGTCAGGGTGCAACCGTCCGGCGCGCGGTGGACGAAGTTGAAGAAGTTGAACGGGTTGGGGCCGTCAAAGCCGCCGCCGATGCCGATCCAGGTCAGGTTCAGCGGGCCCTTGTAGAGGCCGGCGCGCACCATGCGCTCCAGCGTTTCCATGGCGTGGATGCCGGTGAGCTGGAAGTGCGGCTGGATCCCGGAGGCGCTCAGGCGGCGCAGGTGCTCTTCCACCCAGCCCGGGCCGGCCGGCACCGTCATTTCGCGGTAGGCCTGCTGGTAGGCCGGGTGCTCGAGCGACGTACCCTTCAGGTATGCGGGGTACAGCAACTCCATGATGTTCATCTGCGTGGTGTTGATCGCCACGGTCACCTGGTCCGGYKYCGGRTCSAGRTCAGCCAGCATGTGGCGSGTGTCGTCCGACAGCCACTTGGCSGCCTGGCCGTCGTCTTCCGGCGCGAAGGAGATCGAGCCGCCCACCTGGATGATCATGTCGGGCACCGCGGCGCGCACGCCGGCGATCAGTTCGTTGAACTTGGACAGGCGCTTGGAGCCCTTGCCGTCCAGTTCGCGCACGTGCAGGTGCAGCACGGTGGCGCCGGCGTTGTAGCAATCGACGGCCTTCTGGACCTGTTCTTCCATCGTCACCGGAATGTCATCCGGGAAATCCGCCGGCATCCACTCGGGACCGTACGGGGCCACGGTGATGACTACTTTGTCCATGTTTTCGGGGTGCAGGGAATCGTCGAGGAATTGCATGAGTGTGCTCCTGGTATCTGGTGTCTGCCGGCGCTGCTGCGCAGCGGCGGAACTGATTCATATGAAATGGCCTTCGGTAACGGAAGTATCGGACAACGGCCGGGAACAATTTGACAATATGGGACACTCAATTTACATCTCGGGACAGTCAGGGAAAAYGCGATATCCGCTGGCCTGCTCCCCTTCGCCGTGCCAGTCTTGCCCGCTACTTCCGGGCCACTTCAGTGAAATCGTGCCAGCCGGAGAATCTCGCGACCGGCGAGGTGTTTGCGATAGCGTGAAGCACAACCGCGCCGCGTTCGAACAGCCATTCCACGATGTCGCGCCGGCGCATCGCACCACTGGTGACTACGGCACGAACGCCGTTGACCGCGCCAGAGCGCGTTCATTTCTTTAATCGCGAATTCTCACGTGATCGCCCCGCCGACGTGGCATCGAACCGGGAGCAAGCCTTGGCGAGCGGCACGGACCCGGACCGCGGCTACCACAAGGGGGCGCCGGTAAGCGGCGCCATGGGGCCGTGGCTATGTCTTTGGGGCGTACCCTTCGAGGTTGTCCCTGCTTTCCTGCTGGCCTAGACTGGAATTCACCGAATATAGGACCTATCTTTAACATCGTCTGGCGAACGCACTGGCATCAGGATTGAGCGTGGCGTGCGTTGCGTGGATGGACATCACCGTAGTCCGGGCGTCATGCCTCGATCCGTCGTGGCTCCCCGGTGCACGAACCTGGACGTATCGGGCTGCCTGGACATGCCCCGGCGGCGCGGACAAGAAGCCGTGGCACGGCTTACCCATGCGATACCTTTGCAGCGACCTGCAAGGAGACAGCGGATGTTGCCCACGCCCATTTCCGAGAAGGCCCTGTCCCGTGGCTTGCTCGATGTACTGATCCGTGCCGGGATGATCGCCGTTCTGGCGATCTTCTGCTTCCAGATATTCCGCCCGTTCCTGAATCTCATCGTCTGGTCACTGATCCTGGCGGTCACCCTTTATCCGCTGCAGATAAGCCTCAGGCGCAAGCTCGGCAACAAAGACGGCCGCACCGCCACGCTGATCGTCCTGGTTGCCATCGGCATCATCATGGTTCCCACCTACATGCTGGGCACGACCATGGCCGATTCGGTGAGCCATGCCATGGACATCGTCAAGAGCGGGAAATTCCATATTCCGCCGCCGGCCGAGTCGGTCGCGGGCTGGCCGGTGGTGGGGGAGCGACTCTATGCCCTCTGGCAGCACGCCGCCACCGACCTGACCGGTCTGTTGCAGAAGGTCGCGCCTCAGCTCAAGGACGTCAGCCTCGCGCTGCTGGGCATGCTTGCAGGCCTCGGCGAGGGTTTCCTGATCTTTGTCTTCGCCCTGATCATCGCGGGCATTTTCATGGCGCATGGCGAGCAGGGTAGCCGCAGCGCCGTGCAGATTGCCTCGCGCATCTTCGGCCCGGACCGGGGCTCGCGCATCGCCGTGCTGTGCACCGCCACCATTCGCGCGGTAGCCCAGGGCGTGGTAGGCATTGCCTTCGTTCAGATGCTGCTGATTGGCGTGGCCTTCGTGATCAAGGGTATTCCCGCCGCCGGCCTGCTGGCCCTGGCGGTGCTGCTGCTCGCGACCATGCAGTTGCCGGTCACGCTGATTACCATCCCCGTGATCCTCTACGTTTTTTCCACCGAGGGTCCCACCGTGGCCGCCATTACCTTCTCCGTCTATGTCTTCATCGCGGGCCTGGTCGACAACGTGCTCAAGCCCCTGCTGCTGGGCCGCGGCGTCGACGCGCCGATGGCGGTGGTGCTGATCGGCGCGCTGGGCGGCATGGTTACCGGCGGCATCATCGGCCTGTTTATTGGCCCGGTGGTGCTCGCGGTGGGCTACCAGCTGTTCTGGCAATGGGTCGAGGACCAGCCGCATACCGGCGAGCCGGGCGACCAGAAGCCGGTCTGAGGCGGCCAGGCACGCCCATTTCGCCCTGGATTGGTCTCGTGGCTCGCGCGGTGTCGCGCAATGGCGGGCGTGGTGCAGCGGGCAGGCGAAGGCCTGGCACCGGGCCACGCTCTCATTGCAGCGCACCTGTGCCAGAATGTACCGTCACCATCCCCGACCGGCATTCACTGCCTGCGCCCCCCATTTGACAGGCCTGTCCGCTACCGTCCCCATTTCCGTCGTCAACGCCTTCCTGTCGGGCGCGGATCCGGCCGCTATCGGGCGGCTTGCCGAGCAGTCCGGGATCGCGCACGAGCTGCTGCGCGAACCCGGCGCACGGGTGACCCAGGAACAGTTCGCCACGCTCTATCGCAGGCTGGCGATGGAACTCGACGATGAAATGCCGGGCATTTTCAGCCGCCCACTGCGCAACGGCGTGCTGAAGTTTCTCGGTCTCAGCCTGCTCGACGCGCCAAGGCTGGAGGTGGCGCTGCATCGCTTTGGCCAGTTCCTCCATCTGGTCCTGGACGAATTCCGCCTGGCGTCGCGGCGCGAAGGCGCGGCTGGATATGTCGAGCTGGTGGCGAACCCGGCTGGCCCCGGCGTCAGCGTGATTGGCTGCGAACTGATGCTGAAACTGGTGCATGGAATGGCCTCGTGGCTCATCCGCCAGCGGATCCCGCTCAACGGTGCGGAGTTCGCTTTTCCGATTCCGCCGCAGAGCAGCGATCACCTCTACCTGTTTCCGGGCCCGGTGCGCTTTGACTGCGCGCACACGCAGATCAGCTTCGATGCGGCTTACCTTGACCTGCCGGTCAGGCAACGCAAGCCGGACCTCGAGACATTTCTCGCGCGCGCGCCCGAAGACTGGATTTTCGTCGCCTTCGCTGAGCAGCTGACCTGTCACCGCGTGCGTCAGCACCTGGCCGAATGCCTGCCCGCGTCGCCCACCGTCGACGCTGTCGCGCAGGCGCTCCACCACTCGGTGCGCACCTTGTGCCGGCGCCTGTCGGCCGAGGGCACGACGTTCCAGGCCATCAAGGATGAGGTGCGGCGCGATATTGCGATCCAGCGCCTGACGCGCTCCGAAGACACCATCGCCGAAATTGCCTACGACGTAGGCTTCGACAATCCCACCGCCTTCCATCGCGCCTTCCGGCACTGGACTGGCAGCACGCCAAACGCCTACCGCCGCACCCTCTGACCCGCCCATTGCCGGCCACTTTCGGTCACTTTCTCGGTCACTTTCTCGGCCACTTTCTCGGCCACTTTCTCGGCCACTGTCGGCCACTGTCGGCCATTGGCGCCGATTGGCAAGGCTGGCCGTCGACTGACAAATCCTGCCACCTCGGGAGGCGCTAGCGGCATCTGGCGCCCGGGCGCCGCGCATTGCGGCTGAAAACGGCGGGATTTGTCAGTGAAAGGGCCGGTTCCGGTAATCGCCTTCGCGCTGCCCGATATTACGATCACCCCATCGATGTCGCAGTGCAGCAAACCAACCAGCCGCGGGCGCACATCGCTGCAGTTGAGATGCACGGCGAAGACGAGGCGTTCTACGGCGCCAGGGTCGCAACCGCAGAATTCCTTGCCGGCCATGTCCTGGCGCCTGGCGCGCCCCGCGGGCATGGATTCGTGGCCCCGAAACGATGCAACGTTCTGACGAAGTCAGGGCAGATTTAGAGAAGGTGGAGAGAGACAACATGGCAATCGATGGTTACAGCATGGCGACGCTTGGCGCGTTCGTCGGCCAGGAGTTGGGCGTATCGGAGTGGGTCGAAGTGGATCAGGCGCGCATTGATGCATTTGCGGACTGCACGGAAGACCGCCAGTGGATTCACGTGGACGTGGACCGGGCGGGCCGGGAGAGYCCCTTTGGCGGCACCGTCGCGCACGGCTTCCTCACGCTCTCCCTGCTGGGCGGCCAGATCACCCGCATGGGTATCGTCCCCGGCGATGCCAAGGCCGCGGTGAACTGCGGGCTGGAGAAGACGCGCTTCCTGGCGCCGGTGAAGGCGGGTGCCCGCGTGCGCAATCGYGTGRRGCTGCTGGCGGCRGAGGACAARGGCGARGGCCGCGTCATGCTGMGSACGGARAACACGATGGAGATCGAAGGSCAGGCCARGCCGGCCCTGGTCGCCGARTCGCTGGCAYTGCTGGTKGCCTGAGGAGAGATGCGATGACAACGACGAAAGCGCGCACAAGCAAAGCCAGGAAGCCGGCGAAGGTCACCCCGCAGGTCCTGCCCGACAACGGCGGCCTGGCTGTGGCCAGCCCCAATCCTTTCGTGGGCTTGCGCCCGGAGGACCTGGTCTCCACCGCCCAGCAGATCGGCGCGCAATGCGTCCAGGAGCCCGCGCTGCTGCTGGAACAGCAGACGCAGCTGGCGCATGACCTGCTGAGCGTGCTGGACGGCACGGCTTCTCCCCCGCCAGCGCGCGACCGTCGATTCGCGGATTCGGAATGGCACGACAACCCGCTGTACCGTATGCCGTTGCAGGGCTATCTTGCCTGGCGCGATGCCATGACCGGCTTTGTCAGCCGCTCCGTCATGGACGCGCGCAGCAAGGAGAGGGCGCAGTTCTTCACGTCGCTCGTGTTCGACGCGCTGGCGCCGACCAATACGGTGCTGGGCAACCCGGCTGCGCTGAGGGAGACGTTCGAGTCGGGCGGTCTCAGCCTGCTGTCCGGCATGACCAACCTGCTGACCGACACCCTGACCAACCAGGGCATGCCGTCCCAGGTCGACAAGAGCGCGTTTCGTGTTGGCCGGGACCTGGCGACGACGCCGGGCACGGTGGTCTTTCGCAATGAAGTGCTCGAACTGATCCAGTACACACCAGTCACGGCCAAGGTGCACGCGCGCCCGCAGCTCATCGTGCCGCCGCAGGTCAACAAGTTCTATGTGTTCGACCTCGCTCCGGGCAAGAGCATCGTCGAGTACCTGCTCAAGCAGGAATTCCAGGTCTTCATGGTGAGCTGGCGCAACCCGACCGTGGCGCAGCGTGAATGGGACCTCGACACCTACGTGACGGCGCTGATCGAAGCCATCCATGCGATCCGCGATATCACCGGTAGCGACGATGTGAACCTGCATGGCGCCTGCGCCGGCGCGATGACGATGGCGGCGCTGATGGGCTATTGCGCCAGCCGTGGCGAGAAACTGGTGAATGCCGCCACGCTGATGGTGTCCGTCTTCGGCCTGGACGAGCAGTCACAGCTCGGCCTGTTCGCCACGCCGGAAGCTGTCACGATGGCACGGCAAAGCAGCCGGGCCAGCGGCGTGCTCGACGGCGAGGAACTGGGGCGGGTGTTCGCATGGATGCGGCCCAACGATCTGGTGTGGAACTACTGGGTGAACAACTACCTGCTGGGCAAGGCTCCGCCGGCGTTCGACGTCCTGTACTGGAACAACGACACCACGCGACTGCCGGCGGGGTTTCACTGCCAGTTGCTCGACATCCTCTCTGACAACCTGCTCGCGACGCCAGGGGCGCTGAATGTGCTGGGCGCCCCCATCGACCTGTCCGAGGTCGAGTGCGACAAATTCGTGGTGGCCGGTGTAACCGACCATATCACCCCGTGGCAGGGCGTGTTCCGGTCGGCGCGCGCCTTCGGCGGACAGACCGAATTCGTTCTCAGTTCGAGCGGCCACATTCAAAGCCTGATCAACCCGCCCGGCAACCCGAAGGCGAAGTTCTTCGCGAACAGCGACAGTACGACCGATCCCGAGGCCTGGCTGGCCGGCGCCGAATCCACGCCCGATTCGTGGTGGAGCCACTGGAGCCAGTGGCTGAAGCAGCGGTCCGGGCCGAAGTGCAAGGCACCCGCGGCGCCGGGTAACGCACGCCATGCGCCGTGCGGCGCAGCGCCCGGACGCTATGTGATGGAAGCCTGACGCGCGGCACGCCGCAGTCCATGAGTTTTTTAACGCAACCTGAATGGAGACCATGACAATGGAATCGACCAACACCGCGAACACGTTCGCCCCGCACAAGAAGCTGCTCGAATTCGTCAAGCAGAACCGCCTCAACCCGGTGGCGATCCTGGAGTCCCGTCGCAAGGACATCGAGGCGCTGGCCAGCGTCAATCTCACGGTGCTGTCGGGCCTGCAGTCGCTAGTCCGCCTGCAGGCGGAGTACCTGTGCGGGACCGCGGCCGATCTGCAGT
>NZ_JBFTND010000083.1:0-28918 GCF_056397305.1 Cupriavidus sp. 05N40 | reverse complement strand
GAGCGGGGGCGGATGATTCGGCGGGATTTCACCAGATTTCCGCGCGTAGTGGCGGAAATCGACGGCGGGACGGCGTTCGGGGGCGCCTGGAAGATGGTCGGCTGCTTGACGGTGAGGATGTGATTATTCTTAATAATTCTTATCGGAATTCAAGGCGCGAAGTGGCATGTTGGCGGCGGATAATCCGAAGGCGAAATACCTTTATCCAGGAAATGGATGGCATATTCGCCCCTGTTCTGCCAATTGCCGTTCCCTCCAGGCCACGGCCCGGCCGCGACGTGTTGCGCGGCCGGGCCGGAATGGTTTAGCCCCGCGCGATTTCCACCACGAGCTTTCCCTTGGCCGCACGCGTCTCGATGGCGTGGTGTGCCTCGATGGCATTGTCCAGGTGGAAGCGGCGCGGATCCAGTTGCACGGTGAGCTTGCCGGCATCGGCGAGAAGGGTGGCCTCCCGCAGGATCTCGCCATGGTGTGCGCGGCCCTTGCCGGTCAGGAGCGGGATCAGGGTGAACACACCCGAGTAAGTCGCGGCGCGGAACGACRGCGGCGCCAGCTTGTGCGTCCCCCAGCCCAGGCAGCTCACCACATGGCCGCCATAGGTGCGTGCGGCGAGGAAGGCGTTGTCCAGCACCTCGCCGCCAACCGTGTCGTACACCACGTCGAAGCCTGCGCCGCCGGTGTGCTGCTCGACGTACTGCTCGACCGTGGTCGTGGCGAAGTCGATTGCGGTGGCGCCATAGCCCTCGATCGTTGCCTTGTGCCCGGCCGAGCCGGTGGCGTAGACCTGCGCACCGAGCGCGCGGGCGATCTGCACCGCGACATGGCCGACGCCGCCGGCGCCGCCGTGCACCAGCACCTTCTGTCCGGGCTGCACGTTGGCCCGGTCGACCAGGCCCTCCCACGCGGTGATGAAGATCAGCGGCAGCGCGGCGGCTTCGCGCATCGAGAAACCGGCGGGCTTGGGTGCGAGCAGGTCGGCGTCGACCGCGGCATACTCGGCCAGCGAACCTTGCACGCCGCCCACGCCGCCGGTCATGCCGTAGACCTCGTCGCCGGGCGCGAAGCAGGACACGCCCGGGCCCACGGCCTCCACCACGCCGGCCAGGTCGATGCCGAGCACGGCGGGCAGCGGCTGACGCGCATGCGCCGCATTGCCGGCGCGGATCTTGGTGTCGAGCGGGTTGACCCCGCTGGCCAGGATGCGCACCAGAACCTGGCCGGGACCAGCCTGCGGCACGGGAAGCTGGACGGACTTGAAGGGCGCGCCTGCGGTTTCGACGATCAGGGCCTGCATGGAGGCTTGCGGCATGGTGAACTCCCGGTAGGAATTGGGTTGAGTCGGATTGAGTCGGGCTGGGTTGGTATCACCATTGTTGTTCATGCGAAAACGAAGATAAATCAACTTGTTCGCATGATATTCATTCATTTGTGCATGACGACATGACCGGGCCGCGCTGATGTGCCTTCAGGACCGCGCTTCCGTGCACGTATCAGAGGGGCGCTGCGGGTGCGCTGTTGCCCGGCGCCCGCGGCGGCGGATCCGGCACCCGGATCGCCGGCAAGCGTAAGCGCATCATGGATGCGCGCGGGCACTGCAGTCGCGCAAGGGGCAGGCCGCCATGCGTCGATTCGGGAGGCGAGCGCCGAGCGCCAGGCATTGCCATGCGCTCAGCGCTCGCTGATGGGGCTGATGGGGCTGATGGGGTTGATGGGGCTGATGGGACTTGTCGGGCTTGTCAGACTTTGGCAGCAGCGGCCGGGGGCGAGCGGAACGCGATTCCGAATCGATTGAACGCGTTCATCAAACCGATCGCRTAGGTGAGGTCGGCMAGTTCCTTSTCGCTGAACCCGGCAGCRGCRGCTTCGTAGTCGGCATCGGRAACGCCGGTTTCGGCSACRCGCGTCACGGTCTCGGCCCAGGCGAGCGCGGTGCGTTCGCGGGCACTGAATACCTCGCCCGCGTCGCGCCACACCGGTACCAGTACGAGCTTGTCTGCCGCCAGGCCAGACTTGAGCAGATCGCGGGAATGCATGTCGATGCAGAATGCACAGCCATTCATTTGCGAAACCCGCAGATACACAAGATCGACCAGTTCCTTCGGCAGGCTGCTTTTCTGAAGCGTGAGGTACACCCCTCCGAACGCCTTGTAAGCTTCGGGCGAGGCCTTGGTGTAGTCGATACGATGAATCATGACGAATCCTTGTTTGGCTGTTGAAGGACTCTATCGTGTTGCATCCTGGCCTACGCCAGAAGATCCATGATCCGGCTTGCGCACTGGACCATGATTGCCGCCGGGGACGGCGACTGCCAGCGTCATAGCAGCTGCAAGATACGCCTTCCGAGATTCTCGGCGGTGCCCTGGGAGTCGATGTTCGTGAAATTGAGAAGCAAGGCCGAGGCTCCGTCACTGTCCCTCGCACCGTCCCGCGCACCGTCCCTCGTCCAGTTCGTCAATGCTTCCCCGTACAGGCCCGCTGCCCGCATGCGCGCTGCAAGCCGGCGATCCGACTGCTGGCCTTGCAGCCGCAAGATCAGGTGCATTCCTCCAGGCTGTGAATCGATTCGCATGGTTTTCCCCAGCACGCTTTCCAGGCCTGCTGCCGTCGCTTCCCGACGCTCGGCATAGAGCTTGCGCATCCGCTGGATATGGCGCGCGAAGTGCCCCTCCGCCATGAAGGCCGTGACAATCGCTTGCGTCAGCCCGGGACTGCCCCCTGCAAAGGCCTGGGTGATTTGCTCGAACCGCTCGACCTGCGCTTCCGGCACGACGAGATAGGCAAGCCGGATGCTCGGGAAAAGCACCTTGCTGAAGGTGCCGGCATAGAGCACTCGCCCGTCACGGTCCAGGCTCTTCAGCGCAGACAGCGGACGGCTGACATACCGRTACTCGCCGTCGTAATCGTCYTCAATGATCCATGCATTGTTTTGCGTCGCCCAGTCCAGCAGCGCCAGGCGCCGGGGTAGCGACAGAGACACGCACAGCGGACTCTGATGAGCAGGTGTGACCACAGCCGCGCGCGCCCGGGGCGCCAACGCGATGCCATCGGCAATGACCACGCCCTCCCGGTCTACCGGCACCGGGACCGCCGCAATATGCATATGCCCCAATAGCTCCCGCGTCGGCGGGTATCCGGGATTTTCGAGCCATACGTGATCTCCCGCCTTCAGTAATGCATGGGCAATCAGCTCGATGGTGTTGCGATATCCCGATGTCACGAATATCTGAGACGGGGAGCAGTCAATTCCGCGCGAAACCTGCAGGTATGCGGCAATCCCGGCGCGCAGCTCCTGCAAGCCATATACGGAGGGATGGGCCATGTCGGATGGTTGCATGGCACGTACACACCGCGCGCCCAGGCGCGCCCAGATCTTGCGGGGAAACGCATCCAGGGCAGGCAAGCCCATTTGGAACGGCAAGATCGAATCCGGACGAAAGCTGGCCGCAGCAATGGCGCTGCCGGGCCGGGGCAGGGTGCTCGCAACTGGCGTTCGCGGCTCGAGGCCCGGCGTCACGATGGTCCCCGCCTGGCCGCGCGCCTGAATGTACCCCTCGGCTGCCAGCAATGAATAGGCCGCCTCGATGGTGCCTCTCGCTAAACCCAGCTCCTTGGTCAGCGCGCGTGCCGAGGGTACCCGGTCACCCGGCTTCAACACGCCACTATTGATCGCGCCGCGAAACCGGTCGTAGATCTGTCGGTAGAAGGGTGCGGCCGCAGTTGGATCCAACGGCGGAATACTACTGGTTTTCGCGACGGTCATGGACCAGTCCATTTTTGCGGCTGTTTGAAAATGACTATACCATGATGAGCGGCGAGGAAAGCTCGAGGCAAATGCGCGCGACATGCGTGCGGCGATCCCAGAAAGGCGATCCCAAGAAGGCGAACCCATTTGACCTCCCGTCCTCACGCGCGCCCCCATTCAGCGGTTCATGCCTTACCCGGCTTCTGCCGGAAGGAGGCACGTCATCTGCCTGTGCCACCGCCAGCCTGCCAACAACAATCATGGATCAGTCGCAATTTCCGTTCATGGCCCTTGGGTGCGGGTCATGAGCTTGGTAAATTGAAGGCTCCTCCCAGGCATCGGATCGGCAGGTACAACCAGCATATTTCCCTCCGTTTTAGCTTTAATCCATACGCGGCCCTTTATCCGCCCCCAAGGAAATCCAGGTGATATGACGATACGTTCAATCAAGACCATCGCCGTCTTTTGCGGATCGAACTACGGCGCATCGGACGAGTTCGCCGACGGAGCGCGAGCGCTCGGACGGGCACTGGGAACGGCGGGCATAACAGTCGTCTATGGCGGCTCGGCAAGGGGCCTGATGGGTATCGTCGCGGATGCCGCCCTGGCTTCCGGTGGCAAGGTCCATGGCGTGATAACCGAAAGCCTGCACCAGCGCGGCCATTCGCATCCCGGCCTGACCAGGCATGAAATCACGCCGACCCTGCGTAGCCGAAAGGAACGCATGGTCGTGCTTGCCGATGCATTCATCGCCCTGCCGGGAGGCATCGGGACGATCGAGGAACTGATGGAGGTGTGGAGCATGAACCAGCTCGCGGAGATCGACAAACCTGTCGGCCTGTTGGACTCCGCCGGCTTTTTCGCGCCGTTTCTGGGGTTTATCGACCATATGGTCGACACCAAATTCCTGCCGGCGGCGCATCGGCATTCGATATCGGTGGATGCGGACGCGAGCGCCTTGATCGGCAAGCTGCGCGGCTATGCACGTGTCGATGGACCTAAATGGCTATAGCGCCGGACGGTGTCTGCAATGACGACGTCTCGCGTTTCCATGGCGATGCTCCTTCCTTCCCGTCCTGTGGATGCCCCGATCCACCAGGGCTGCCGGGCGCATCGAATCCTGGTACGGTGCACCCGGCGCATCCACGATCAATTGGCGGCTGAACGCGTCACTCGGACGGGAATGGATTTGTACGAGGGCGTGCCGCTTTCCTTGTCGATGTAGTCGAGCGGTACCAGGACGTTCGCCTCCGGATAGTAAGCGGCCACGGATCCGCGCGCGATGCCGTAGGCAATCGCCGTGATGTTCTCGAGCCGGAGCCGTCGGTCCGAGACGATGGTCTCGATGTCTACCAGGTCCCCGTGTTCGATCCCATGCGAGGCCAGGTCGGCCTCGTTCATGAACAGGACGTCGCGGCGGCCGAACACACCACGATAACGATCATCCAGGGCGTAGATGGTTGTGTTGTACTGGTCGTGGCTGCGGATCGTGATCAGGCGCAGGACGTTTTCACCTCCCAGGACCTCGGCGTCCTCGTGCACGCCGGCGTACACGGAGAACTCGGCCTTTCCTGAAGGCGTATGCCACTTGCGCTCGGTCGGCGGCAATGGCAGGCGGAATCCGCCCGGCATCCGGATGCGCTCATTGAAGGCTTCGAACCCGGGGATGCTCCTGTCGATCAGGTCACGGATCTTGTCATAGTCGGCGATCAGCTCCAGCCAGGGGACCTTGCTGTCCGGCAGGGTTGCGTGCGCGATGCTGGCAACGATTGCCGGCTCGGAGCGCAAGTGCTCGGAAGCCGGGGTGAGCTTGCCGGCCGACGCATGGACCATCGACATCGAGTCTTCGACCGTGACCGATTGCGGGCCGCTCTGCTGCACATCGAGTTCGGTACGCCCGAGGCAAGGGAAGATATAGGTTTCCTTCGCCACCAGGAGGTGCGTGCGATTGAGCTTGGTGCCGACGTGCACGCTCAGGTCGAGCTTGGCCATCGCGGGCAGGGATTGCTCGGGATCCGGCAGCGCGACGGCGAAGTTCCCGCCCAGGCAGATCAGGGCCTTCGAGGAACCCCTGATCATCGCCTCGATGGCGTTGACGGCATCGTGCCCGTGTTCGCGGGGAAGCTGGAAGCCGAAGATGCCTTCGAGCCGCTCGAGAAAGTCCGCCGACGGCTTCTCCGTGATGCCGACCGTGCGGTTTCCCTGGACGTTGGAGTGGCCGCGCAGCGGGCATATGCCGGCGCCGGGCTTGCCGAAGTTGCCGCGCAGCAGCAGCAGGTCGGCGATCAGGCGAACATTGGCCGTGCCCTTGTTATGCTGGGTGACGCCCATGCCGTACGTGACAATCGCGGCATTCGACTTCGCATAGGCGATGGCCACCTGTTCGAGATCGGCTTGCAATAGTCCGCTCGCTTTTTCGATGTCCTCCCATGTCGTGGCTTGCAGATCGGCCGCGAAGGCGTCGAAGCCGACCGTGTGCGTGGCGATGAATTCGCGGTCAAGGACGTTACCCTGTTCCGCATCCAGCGCCAGCAGCGACTTCATGATGCCCTTGAGTGCGGCCGCGTCGCCGCCGGCGTTGACCTGGAAATAGGTCGAGGCGATCCGGGTCGAGCCGTAGGTGGCCATCTCAAGCCAGTTCTGCGGATCGGCGAAGCGCTCGAGGGCGCGTTCGCGTAGCGGATTGAAGACGATGATCGGTACGTTGCGACGTGACGCTTCGTGCAGCGTGCCCATCATCCGCGGATGATTCGTGCCGGGATTGTGCCCGATCGAGATGATGAGGTCGCACGTGTCGAAGTCTTCGAGCGACACCGTGCCTTTGCCGATGCCGATCGATTGCGGCAGCCCGATGCTGGTCGGCTCGTGGCACATGTTCGAGCAGTCAGGGAAATTGTTCGTGCCATATTCCCGCACAAAGAGCTGGTACAGGAAGGCGGCCTCGTTCGAGGCCCTGCCGGACGTATAGAACTCCACCTGGTCTGGCGACAACCCGCGCAGGATCTGCCCGATCCGGCCGAACGCCTCATCCCACTCGACTGCCCGGAATTTGTCCGTGGCGCGGTCGTAGACAAGCGGATGCGTCAGGCGGCCCATGTCCTCCAGCTCGAAATCCGAGCGCTGCAGCAGCGATGCCACGGTGTTGTTCTCGAAGAACTCCGGGCGCACGCGCTTGGTCGTCGCCTCCCAGGTGACGGCCTTCGCGCCGTTCTCGCAGAACTGGAAATTGGAACGGTGTTCCTTGTCGGGCCAGGCGCAGCCCGGGCAATCGAAGCCGTCCGGCTGATTGGTCCGGAGCAGCGTGATCGGGGCCTTGATGGTTTCCATCTGCAGCCGGATGGCCTGGGCCGTCGCCCGCAGCGCTCCCCAGCCGCCGGCAGGGCCTTCGTATTCCCTGATACCGGGCACTTCGCGTCGATTGGTCATTTGATGAACTCCATGGATGAAAACGGCGGCACCATGCACTCGGGTCAAGCTGACGCTTCTCGCTGGCTCCTATGCGGCGGACTTCCTCGGCTTTGAGCCGGCACGGCGCTCTGGCGCCTGCTCCAGGGACGGCGTGCCATCGGGGGGCGGGGCATCCTTTGCGCTGTCCTTTGCCTTAGGCTTGGCCGGGAGCTTGTCGAACCGTACCGCCGCGCTGTCCGTGTCGTAGTCGATCCTCGCCTTGTCGCCCGGCTTCAGCGCGTCACCGAGGATCTCCTTGGCGAGACGCGTTTCGATGACCTGGCGAATCTGGCGTTTCAGTTCGCGCGCGCCGAACTCGGGCTGGTAGCCGACTTCGACCAGGTGCTCGACGAGCGCGTCGCCGAAGCTGAGCGTGATGTCCTGTGCCGCCGCCGTGCGCACGATGCGATCGAGCTGGATCTGCACGATCGCGCGGATGTTCTCCTTGCCAAGCGCATGGAAGACGATGATCTCGTCGATGCGGTTCAGGAACTCCGGACGGAAGTGCCCCTTCAGCACGCCCATCAGTGCCGCGCGGACTTCCTTGTCGGATTTTCGCTTGGCCTCGGGCTGCRCCAGGTTATCCATGATGATGGCGGAGCCGAGGTTGCTGGTGGCGATCAGGATCGTGTTGCTGAAGTCGACCACGCGGCCTTTGCCATCGGTGAGGCGACCATCGTCGAACACCTGCAACAGGACGTTGTAGACGTCGGGGTGCGCCTTCTCGATCTCGTCGAGCAGGATCACGCTGTAGGGACGTCGCCGCACGCGTTCGGTCAGCTGGCCGCCCTCCTCGTAGCCCACGTAGCCCGGCGGCGCCCCGATCAGGCGCGCCACCGCGTGACGCTCCATGTATTCGGACATGTCGATGCGGATGATCGCCTGCTCATCGCCAAACACGGTTTCGGCCAGGGCCTTGGCGAGCTCCGTCTTGCCGACGCCGGTGGGCCCCAGGAACAGCAGGGTCGCGATCGGTCTGTGCGTCTGGCCGAGGCCCGCGCGCGACAGGCGTACCGCGTCGCTCACCGCGACCACGGCATCCTCCTGGCCAACCACGCGCTCACGCAGCTTTGCCTCCATGCCAAGCAGCTTCTGCCGCTCTTCCTGCGTGAGTTCCGCGACCGGAATGCCGGTAAGGCGAGATACGACCTCAGCCACCGTCGCCACCGTTACCTCGAGCGTCTCCGAGCCCGTCTTTCGCTGCCACGCCTCCATCGCCTCGTCGAGCTGCTTCTGCTTCTCGCCGATGCGTTCCTCGAAGCGCTTCGCCTCGTCGAAACGCTTGCGCGAGGCGGCATAGTCCTGCTCGCGCTTGAGCTGCGCGGCTTCCGCTTCCAGTTCCAGGATCGCGGCCGGACGGGAGGTCGCGCCGATCCGCACGCGTGCCGCGGCCTGGTCGATCAGGTCGATCGCCTTGTCGGGCAGGAAGCGTGACGTGATGTAGCGATCCGCGAACTCGGCCGCCGCGACAAAGGCATCGTCGGAGAAGGTCACCTGGTGATGTGCCTCCAGCTTGTCACGCAGGCCACGCAGGATCACGATGGTCTGCTCGACGCTCGGCTCCGGCACGAGCACGGGTTGAAAGCGGCGCTCGAGTGCCGCATCCTTTTCGATGTACTTCTGGTACTCGCTCAGTGTCGTTGCACCGATCAGGCTGAGCTCGCCGCGCGCCAGCGCAGGCTTGAGCACATTGGCGATGTCGAGGCCTCCCTCGCCCCCGCCCTGGCCAGCCCCGACGATCGTGTGCAACTCGTCCACGAACAGGATCAGCGAGTCCCGGCTGGCCGTGACCTCGTCGATCAGGTTCTTTGCGCGCTCCTCGAATTCGCCGCGGTACTTCGCGCCCGCAACCATCGCATTGATGTTCAGTTCGACGAGCCGCTTGTCACGCAGGACTTCCGGCACGTCGCCGTTGACGATCCGCTGCGCGAGTCCTTCGACGATCGCTGTCTTGCCAACGCCCGGCTCGCCGATCAGCACGGGATTGTTCTTCTTGCGCCGGGCAAGCACCTCGATCGTGCTCTCGATCTCCTGTGCGCGGCCCAGCACCGGATCGAGCTTGCCCTGGCGCGCCATCGCGGTGAGGTCGCGCCCGAACTTGTCGAGGTTGGGCGTGCCCGTGCCGCCTTCGATGCGACCGTCCTCCGCGCCTTTTCCCACCACCTTGACGACCTTCTGGCGCAAGGCTTCCGGTGTCACGCCATATTTCTTGAGGAGGGCTCCCGCGATGCTCTCGGGCACGGCGGCAAGGCCAATCAGCAGATGCTCGGGCCCGACGTACGAGTGACCCAGTTCGCGCGACGCCTGGAAGGCAAACTGAAAGGCCTTCTTCAGGCGCGGCGAGATCGTCATCCGGTCGAGTGGCGCATCGGGGTCCGCTTCCCCCGTGCGCGCGTGCTCGTCAATATAGGTCTTGATGTCTTCGGACGAGATCTTGAGCTCCTTGAGCAGTGCGCCGGCAATGTCGTTCTCGGCAAGCACATAGAGGAGATGCTCCGTGTCGAGCTCGGCGCGGCGTAACTCGTGCGCCTTCTCCGCCGCGCGCTGCAACAGCTCGATCGTCTGCTCGCTGAAGGCGTCCGTGGCATCGACGGACTCGCGCGGCACCTCGGTGGAGAAGGAGCCTGCATCGTCGGTCTCGCCGCCCAGGCCACCGAACAGGTGTGACATCCCGCCTCCACCGTTCAGGAGGGAGTCGAACGGATTCATCATGTCCTGATGCCGCAGCATCTGGCGGTAGTGATAGTCGCAGATCGAGAGCGTGCGGCGCTCGCCGTTCTCCGTCACGGTGACACGGGCAACCGCGGGGCGTGCATTACAGATGTCGCAGAGGACTGGCATGGCGTGAAGATCCCTGTTGTGAAGATCCCTGTTGGTCGAAGCGTTCAGACTGTTCGATTCGGATGCGGCATGGCAGCCGGGCGTTGCCGGACATGCGAGGCCGGGGACGCCGGGGACACCGGAAGCGTCCGGCCGTCGACTGATGTTTCTGCCTCTGATGCCGCGGCGCGTTTCCGACTTCGTCGCGGCAGTCTCGTGCGTCGAGAACCAGGCGCTCTCCGGAAAGCCGGCACGACAGAGTTCAGCCTTTGGCTAACATAGTTGATGGCCAGGCTGGCGAAAAGATACAGTTGAAAACGATCTGCGCAAGTCGGCTGCGCGGTCCCTCTTTCCCGGCTTTTCCGCTGAACGGAAAGCGGGTGAAACACGATCTGCGGGGAAGCGCCCGACCTTGCGAAGGCGAGCGTCATCGGCCTTTGCCTGCCCGCGGGCTGCCAGCGGCGGACTCTGGTGCGGCGGCAGTTGCCCCGAATCCCGTGCGCGCGGCGAGCATCGTTTAGAGCACAGCGGGAGCGGTTCGCGCAAGCCGATGCGGGAGAAGCCTTGCTGTGCTCTTGCCGAGCCCGGGACGTTCATCGAGAATGATCGGGCAACAAGGCGACGCCACGCTCGGGCGGCACACCCGAGGCAGCGGCGGAAAGAAGGGAACACAAGACACGCGACGAAGACGGCATGACGATTCGACGCGTAGCGGCCAGCCAAAGGAAGCCTTCAAATGAATAATCTTCGTCGGGAGCTCGCGCCAATCTCTGAGGGAGCGTGGGAGCAGATCGAGCAGGAAGCATCTCGCACCCTCAAGCGCTACTTCGCGGCTCGGCGCGTTGTGGATCTGGTCGGACCGAAGGGTCTCGGGTTTTCCGCGGTCGGTACCGGCCAGGTACGGCAAATCGAGTCGCCAGGCGATGGTATCGAAGCCGTCCAACGCGATGTGCGGGCCCTGGTGGAGCTACGGGTCCCGTTTGATCTGTCCCGCCTGGAGATGGATAGTGTCGAACGAGGGTCGAGCAATCCCGACCTGCAGCCACTGAAGGATGCGGCTCGCAAACTCGCGCATGCGGAGGATCGCATTGTCTTCGAAGGCTATGCGGCGGCCGGGATCCAGGGGATTTCCCAGGGTGCCAGCAATGTCGCACAGGCCCTTCCGCCCGATGTCGGCGGGTATCCGGCCGCGGTGGCGCAAGCGCTGGACCAGTTGCGCCGTGCCGGTGTCGATGGCCCCTACAGATTGCTTCTGGGTGACAAGCCATTCACGGACGTCGGCGGGGCCACCGACAATGGCTATCCCGTCCTGCGGGACCTTCGCCAGCTTGTAGACGGCGAGATCATCTGGGCGCCGGCAATGGAAGGCGGCATGGTGCTCACCGGGCGGGGCGGCGATTTCGAACTGCACATTGGCCAGGACGTTTCCATCGGCTACCTTGACCATTCCGAGGCTACCATTCGATTGTATCTGCAGGAAACCCTCACGTTTCTCATGTTGACTGCAGAGGCGGCCGTGATGCTTGAACGTGCCGGGCGGTAGATGGCCGGCCATGCGCCCGGATCGTCCGCCAGCCAACTTATGCAAAGGGCGGCTGCCGTTCCAAGGCAATGTTCGGACCGCCTTTCTGAAATTCACGATGCCACCTGAACCCAAAGTATAGGTAACGATGAGCGATAATTGAGCGGCGCCTATCGTTCCGTTATCGCTGGAATTCGACATGGAAAACACTCGAAAAAATGCCTGACATCATCCCCGAACAGCAAGCCGTGTGTAGTCCGATCACCCGTAGCGCGATCTTTATCGTCGCGGTCCTGTCAGCAGGCGATGACAGCGCAGATGCCGTGCGCGCGTTGTGCGCGGATATCGGCGCGCTCGTTCGTGCCGTGGGAAAGCGGGTCCCCGGCGGAAACCTCTCGTGTGTCTGCGGATTTGGTTCGGATGCCTGGGACAAGCTGTTCGGCGCCCCCCGCCCGGCCGGCTTGCACGCCTTCCGGGAATTCGGCGCCGGCGATCGCCGCGCCATGGCGACGCCGGGTGACCTGCTCCTGCATATTCGCGCCGAGCACATGGATCTGTGCTTCGAACTCGCAACGCAGCTGATGAGCCGGCTTGGCGCGGCCGTGTCGGTGGTTGACGAGGTGCATGGCTTTCGCTACTTCGACATGCGAAGCATGGTCGGTTTTGTCGACGGCACCGAGAACCCGACCGGAGCCGAATCCATTCGTTTCACGATCATCGGTGACGAGGACCCTTCGTTCGCCGGGGGCAGCTATGTGATGGTGCAGAAGTATCTGCACGACATGGCTGGCTGGAACAAGCTGCCCGTCGAGACGCAAGAGCGAATCATCGGCCGCACGAAGCTGTCCGACATCGAACTCGATGAGGCGGTCAAGCCGTCGTCGTCGCATAGTTCGCTCACCACCCTCGAGGAGAACGGAGAGGAGGTGAAGATCTTGCGCGACAACATGCCTTTCGGGCAGCCGGGCAAAGGCGAATTCGGTACGTTCTTCATCGGATACGCCCGTTCGCCCAGGCCGCTGGAACAGATGCTCGAGAACATGTTCGTGGGGCGGCCGCCGGGCAACTATGACAGGTTGCTTGACTTCAGCAGGGCAGTCACCGGCGGCTTGTTCTTCATTCCATCGGCAACGCTGCTGGAGGACCTTGCCGAGCGTCACCCGGATTCCATTCAAGCCGACGGTGGAGGTCACGATTCGATTTTGTCGTCCGAGGCGCAAGGCCATGACGGCTCGCTGAAGATCGGTTCGCTAAAGGCAGCCTCGGAAGCCGATTGACCTGGTTCGACATGCCCGGGAAGATCGCCTACGTGAACTGATACGGCCGCACCGGCAGCGTTTCCGGCGGCAGCTCGCGATCGCAAAGCTCGAGAACAGATCGCTCGATATTGCGCGTCATCGCATCGAGCGCCAGCGCGTTCGGTGCAAGTCCGAATGGTTCGGCGACTTCGCTTGCGATCGCTTCCAGTGCGATCAGCGTGTAGGAGATAAAGACGCATAGCAATGGCGTGAAAAGCTCGGTCGAGTCGACCAGGCCGAAGGGAAGCATCACGCAATAGGCATAGACGGTTCGATGCAGCAGCACGTTATAGGCAAACGGGATCTGCGTGGAGATGATCCGCTCGCAGCCCCCGAGCACGCCGCCCAGCTCGTTGATCTGCTGGTCGAGTATCCAGCGTGTGCTGTCGGTTGCGGCGACTTGTCCCTGGCAGCCGGCGAGGCCGCGGCGAATGTCGTTCAGCAAAGCCATCGGCTTGTAGCATTTCCCCTGCAACGCCGCCATCTGGTCGGGGCCGAGGTAGCGGCGCAGGTCCTCTGTCGGGTCAGTCATGCGCAAGCGATGCTTGAGCGCATAGGCGAATGCAATCAGCATATTGGTGATCCGGGTACGATCCGCGGCAGGCAGGTTCTCCGGGAGGTAGCAGAGCATCTGCGATGTGAGCGCCCGCGATGCAATCAGCAGACTGCCCCATAGATGGCGAGCCTCGTTGAAGCGGGCGTAGCTGGCGTTGTTGCGAAACGCGAGGAAGATGGCCAGTGCCAGGCCGAACAGCGTGAACGGTGCCGTATTGAGCGGAATCTTCTCGCCGAATATCCGGCCATGCGTGAACACCGCCAGGCTGCTGACAGCCCCGATGAAAACCAGTTGGGGAAGGATGGTCTGCAATACCGAACCGTTCCAGGCGAACAGCATCAGGAACCAGTTTTGCCTCGGCCTCACGATCATGGCGTCGTTTCCCCGACATTGGCGTGGCCGGGGCTGGCGTCGCCTTCCCGCACCTTGCCCCGGAAGACCCGGTACTGAAGTGCGTTATAGACCAGGATGATCGGTAACACAACGATGGTGCCAACCGGCGCGAAGCGCTGGCTGGACGGGCTGGAACAGGCTTCCCGGATCGTCAGCGACGAGGCCGATCCGGGCCGCCGCCAACCTTTGAAGGCAGATATTGATCGCCTCGGTCGCGCCCGCGTTTGTCACGTTCCGGAGCATCAAAGCCGGCTGACGTCCACCGGGGAGGACATGGCGATCGGCTTCGAATGCTCGCAACGCCTGCATTCGTCACCCGTCGCTTGCGCGTTGCAGGTCGACGAAATAGCCGGACTGCGGCCGGCTCACCAGCAGGCCGCGGCTTTCCAGCAGCAGGTAGGCGTGAAGCACCGTGGTAATGCTGATCCGGTGTTGCCGGCTAGCCTGCCGCACGGAAGGCAATCGTCCGCCGTGCCGGTAGACACCTTGCCGGATCAGCCGCTCGATATCGTCGGCGAACCTCTCGTAGAGCTTCATCGGACGCTCCTCCCGGCCGGATCGGCGCCAGGTGCATCGCGGTAGCGGAAGCCTCGATCGTGCGCTTGCGGCGGCACGGCCGGACTGCATGAATCGGGTCTGGTGGCGCTGTTGCCGGGCAGCGCAACTATGTCGGGTCGTCCGCGGCGCAAGCCGGCGACAAGGTGGAGGCAGACTTCGCGTATCTTCCCTGGTTCGTCTTTCACGACGGTAGCTCCGATCAATGCGCGTCGCCGGGCCTTGGGGACTGGAACTGGCTGCGCGTCATTTTGTTGAAAGGAAGAGTAGGGGCGAAGCTGTATTGCCAGGAGGCACACATGAGCGTGCCGAAAAAGAGTACAGATTCAATCCTGTGCCAATATCTGGAAAGCTGTACTTGAAGTCGCTGGCATGTGCCGAAACCGGCGCATCGCGGGGTTGCGCTGGGAGGGCGCGCCGGCCGCGCCCGCGCGGTGAGGGTGCGGCTGCGATTGCCCGGGAACCGGGGAAAAGGTGAGCGGACTCGCGTAAGTCCGTCGGCCGTGACCTGCCGAGGCGGCCCGCCCGGAGCACTGGTCGCTGCCTGATTCGCTCGCGCATCGACAGCATCAAGGGTAAACACGTATCAAGTCGCTGACTTGAAAACGTAAACCCCCGTCCCTATAATTAGCACTCGTTGGGTTAGAGTGCTAACAGCCCTCTCTCAGCCTTCCGATTCTGCTGGCAGCCAGCTAAAGCGGCCAGTTCTTGTGAACGTAAAATCACTTTTTGTACCAAGGAGTCCGTATGAATCTGCGTCCTTTGCACGACCGCGTGATCGYCAAGCGTCTGGACAATGAAACCAAGACCGCTTCCGGCATCGTGATTCCCGACAATGCTGCCGAAAAGCCTGATCAAGGTGAAGTGCTCGCCGTGGGCCCCGGCAAGAAGGATGACAAGGGCGCTTCGATCGCTCTCGACGTCAAGGTGGGTGACCGCGTGCTGTTCGGCAAGTATGCCGGCCAGGCCGTGAAGGTGGATGGCCAGGAACTGCTGGTCATGCGCGAAGAAGACATCATGGCCGTGGTGAACAAGTAATCCACGCCACCCCCCGTACAGATTTAGGAGATTCAGAACATGGCAGCTAAAGACGTAGTGTTCGGCGACGCCGCCCGTGCCAAGATGGTCGAAGGCGTGAACATTCTCGCCAACGCAGTGAAGGTGACCCTGGGCCCGAAGGGCCGCAACGTGGTGCTGGAGCGTAGCTTCGGCGGCCCGACCGTGACCAAGGACGGCGTGTCCGTGGCCAAGGAAATCGAACTGAAGGACAAGCTGCAGAACATGGGCGCGCAGATGGTCAAGGAAGTGGCTTCCAAGACCAGCGACAACGCCGGTGACGGTACCACCACCGCAACCGTGCTGGCCCAGTCGATCGTGCGCGAAGGCATGAAGTACGTTGCCGCCGGCATGAACCCGATGGACCTGAAGCGCGGCATCGACAAGGCTGTGGTGAACGCGGTCGAAGAGCTGAAGAAGCTGACCAAGACCACCACCACCAGCAAGGAAATCGCCCAGGTCGGCTCGATCTCCGCCAACAGCGACGAAGTGATCGGCAACCTGATCGCTGAAGCGATGGACAAGGTCGGCAAGGAAGGCGTGATCACCGTGGAAGACGGCAAGTCGCTGGCCGACGAGCTGGAAGTCGTGGAAGGCATGCAGTTCGACCGCGGCTACCTGTCGCCGTACTTCATCAACAACCCGGAAAAGCAAGTTGTCGCCCTCGACAAYCCGTTCGTGCTGCTGTTCGACAAGAAGATCTCGAACATCCGCGACCTGCTGCCGGTGCTGGAGCAAGTGGCCAAGTCGGGCCGCCCGCTGCTGATCATCGCTGAAGACGTCGAAGGCGAAGCCCTGGCGACCCTGGTGGTGAACAACATCCGTGGCATCCTGAAGACCGCCGCCGTCAAGGCTCCGGGCTTCGGCGACCGCCGCAAGGCCATGCTGGAAGACATCGCCATCCTGACCGGCGGTGCAGTGATCGCCGAGGAAATCGGCCTGACGTTGGAAAAGGCAACCCTGCAAGAACTGGGTCAAGCCAAGCGCATCGAAATCGGCAAGGAAAACACCATCATCATCGATGGCGCCGGCGATGCAGCTTCGATCGAAGCCCGCGTGAAGCAGATCCGTGCCCAGATCGAAGAAGCGACCTCGGACTACGACCGTGAAAAGCTGCAAGAGCGCGTGGCCAAGCTGGCCGGCGGCGTTGCAGTGATCAAGGTTGGCGCAGCCACCGAAGTCGAAATGAAGGAAAAGAAGGCACGTGTGGAAGATGCACTCCACGCAACCCGCGCAGCCGTGGAAGAAGGTATTGTCCCCGGCGGCGGTGTGGCCCTGCTGCGCGCTCGCGCTGCCATCGCGAACCTGACCGGCGACAACGCCGACCAGAACGCCGGCATCAAGATCGTGCTGCGCGCCATGGAAGAGCCGCTGCGCCAGATCGTCCTGAACGCTGGCGAAGAAGCCTCGGTCGTGGTGGCCAAGGTCATCGACGGCAAGGGCAACTACGGCTACAACGCCGCCACCGGCGAGTACGGTGACCTGGTGGAAATGGGCGTGCTGGACCCGACCAAGGTGACCCGCACCGCGCTGCAGAACGCAGCTTCGGTCGCGTCGCTGATGCTGACCACCGACTGCGCAGTTGCAGAACTGCCGAAGGACGATTCGGCTCCGGCAATGCCGGGCGGCATGGGTGGCATGGGCGGCATGGACGGCATGATGTAAATCTGCCGGCCTGCCTCCAGGGCAGCCTGCTTTACCCGTAGCATCCGTAGTAGCAAAAACCCCCGCTGGCGCGAGCCGGCGGGGGTTTTTGTCTTGGGGCCGCCGCTTCGCGCGGACTGGGCGGCTTCAGATCTCCACGGTGAAGCACCAGTCGAATGCCGGGTTCTCCAGCTCGCCGGTATGGCGTCGCACGTAGCCGCGCGGATTGCACACCACGCGCGCGCCGTCGAGACGGTAGTCGAAGCCCGTATGCGTATGGCCATGGATCCACAGGTCGGCCTGCGCAACCAGGTCGGGCCGGCGCGAGATGAAACCCGCGGAGACCACGTCGTGCGAGTAGCGTGGATCCAGGCTGCCGAGATCGGGGGCGTGGTGCGTCACCACCACGGTCTTGCCATCGAACGGCGCGGCGAGCTGCGCCGCCAGCCAGGCGCTGGCGGTCTCGTGCAGCGCGAGCGCATCGTCGGTGGTGAAGCGGCGGCGCTGGCCGTCGCCGCCGTCGATCTCGATCAGGCGGTGATCCACCATCCGGCTGGCGCACGCCCGCATGGCCTCGTCGCGCCGGCCGGTGCCGAACAGTGTGTAGTCGGTCCACCAGGTGGTGCCGATCACGCGCGCGCGCTCGCCGGCGGGGCCGTCGAAGTAGGCAACGGCCCCGTTGAGCAGATGGACATGGGCCGCGTCGCGCGCCGCGTCGGCCATGGCGGCCTCGGCCGTGTCGAACGCACTCTCGTAGTACTCGTGGTTGCCGGGCACGTAGACCACCGGCTGGGCAAACGTGCTGGCGGCCCAGTCCACGCCGGTGCGGCCGTTGGCAATGTCGCCCGCCAGTACCACCAGGTCGGCGGCGCAGTCGGGCACGGATGCGGGGATGTCGTGTTCGATGTGCAGGTCGCTGAGGATGCGGATCTTCATGCTCTCTCCATGCCGCGCGCACGCCCGGGCGCGGCGTGCCCGTTCGCATGGATTCTTCAGAAAACCCCGGCCGCGGTCAAGCGCGGCCGGGCCATGCACCTATTTGGAGATGCGCAGGATCTCGGAGGCGAGCTTGGAGAAGCAAGGCTTCAGGTTGTCGATGGTCTTGGCGTAGCAGTAGACGCCGGAGGTCTGGTTCTTGTTGTACAGCGGCGCGTCGATGGTATTCGCCATGTTCTTGAGCAGGTTCGCGTCGAAGCCGCCGTTGCCGTCGAGTCCCAGCGTGAACACGTACACATTGTTGTTGCGCAGGTAGCTGGCCATCTCCACAGCGACGTTGGTGGCGGCGTTGTAGACGTTCTGGGACGAGTATGCCGACGTGACGGTGTACGGCACGGTGGTCGGGTAGATCGGGAACTCCTGGTCGGAGGCATTGTGCGCGTTGTAGTACTGCGGCATGCCCATCGGCTGCACCGTCGTCGTGACGACGGTGCCGTCGCTGTTGCCGTTGTTGTCGTCGCCGGTGCTGTTGCTGTTGCTCACGTTGGCGCATGCGCCGCTCATCTTGGTGTTCTGTACCGTGGTGATATAGAAGCCATTGGGCGTGGAGCCGGGCGACGATGCCGTGATGCCGCCCGCGCAGCTGTTGCCGGTCGGCGTGGTGGCGCCGGTGGTGGTGGTGCTAGAGCAACTGCGGCGCCCGCACGTGGTGACCCGCGTACTCGTGGTGCTGCCCATCTGGTAGGTGGCCGCCAGCGTGTTGGGCTGCCCGTCCGAGAAGAACACCACCACGCGCAGGCTGGAGCGGTTGGTGGTGATGCTGTCAAGCTGGGAGCGGGCCTGGTACAGGGCCTCGGCATAGTTCGTGTTGCCGCCATTGCTCAGGCCGCTGATGGTGCTCTGCATCGTCTTGCGGTCGAAGCCGCGCGTGGTCTTGCTGATCGGGATGTCGGAGACAGCGCCCGAGGCGAAATGCACGAGCCCGACGCGGTCCGACGAGGGGCTGAACTGGTCGAGAAAGGTGTTGGCGTTGGACTTGACCGTGCTCCAGACGGGCGACATCGAACCGGACGCATCGATCACGAAGATCAGGTCGAGGTCCTTGCGGATCGACTGGGCCGTCGCGGCGACCGCGACGTTGTTCATGCCGAGCACCTTCATCAGTGTGAGCGGCATGGTGGCCGATGCCGAGACATTGATGGTGACCGCGCCCGCGGTCGGGGTGTCGAACAGCACGGCCGGCGTGGCCAGCGTCGGCACGGCCTGCAGGTAGCCGCTCGGGAAATTGGTGTTGAAGAAGTCCTGCGCCGCCTGCCGTGCGGCGGCCGCCTGGTCGGGTTGCGTGGTGCCGTTGGTGACGGCGCGCGCCGCGGCGACCGCGGCCGAGTCCACCGCGGCATTGAGCTTGGCCTTGGTCACGTAGGCCATGCCCGCGTCGATCGCGAGCCCGGCCGCGCCGAGCAGGCCGATCATCGTCACGGCGGCGACCAGGGTGATCTGGCCGCGCTGCCTGCCGGCACCCGGCGCGCGCGTGCTTCGCAGTGTCGTTCGCGGGGTTTTCATGGCGGCTCCTTTGTCTTGTTCTTGTGGCGGCAGTCAGAACGATGTGACCGAATACAGGTTGGGGCCGATGTCCGGCATCTTGAGCAGCCCCATGGTCAGCCCTTTGAACAACATGTCGAAGTTGTAGTAAGACTCGACCACGTAGACGATCTGGCCGTCGCTGAGCAGGCCCGTCATGGCATTGGCGGTGGGCGACGTGCTGCCGCCGGCGGGCATGCTGCCGCAGCTGCCGTCGCTCTGCCACTGGCCGCTGCCGCTGCCGCAGTTCCAGACCTTGCTGCCCGGGACCGAGCCGCCGAGCGACCAGCCCCCGGCCCAGCGGTATTGCTCGAGCACGATGTTGCGCACGGCGCAGTTCTTGCCGTTCTTGTTGCACTCGTTGTCGCCCATGACCTTGGTGATGTAGATCATGCCGCGCTGGCTCATTTTCAGCGGCGGCGTGGTCTGCGCCAGCGCGGTCATGATGTCCTGCGGCGTGTAGGCAGAGCTGCGCGAGGCGAGGCTGGCGCCTTCGCGCGTCAGGTTGACCAGGATCAGGTTGGCCTGGATGGCCCGCGCGAAGTCGATCACCGGCAGGGTGAGGAAGATGAAGATCGGCAGCAGGATGGCGAACTCGAGGCTGGCGATGCCGCGTGCGGCACGCCTGCGCGGCAGGGGGCGGATGCGTTTCATCAGAAGGCCTCGTTGCGCATGGTGGCGGCCACGCTGAACGTGTACTTGCCGCCCGTGGAAGAGAAGAACGCGGCCACCATCGGCGTGAGCAGCGGCCAGGAGCAATTGACCTGGATCACCACGAGGTCGCCGGCGCCGCCGAACATCGTGCCGCCGTTGGCCTGCGTGCTGCCGTTGACCCAGGTGGTCACGGTGGCGCCGGACATGTCGTAGATGCCCAGCGAGGTGTCGTGGATCTTGGCCAGCACGGCCTGGTAGCGCTGCTGGGTGGTGTTGGCCGGGTCGAGGGTACTCTGCCCGGTGACGGCGAAGCGCGCGCCTTCGCGCACGGCATTCTGCATGGTGAGGTTGGCGAACATCATCATGCTGAAGTCGACGATGGAGAAGAAGAGCAGGAAGAACACGGGCGCCACCAGCGCGAACTCGACGGCGCTGGCACCGCGCTGGCGCAGCCGCCCGAGGATTGCCGAGGGTTGCATGGTAGGACCTCCTGCGTTTGGTTGTGCCCGCCTTGCCTGCCATCGCCGCCGCGCCGCTGGCGCGGCCGGCGACGGGCGCGGGGTGGCCGGCCTATTGCCCGTTGCCCATCATGTACGGGATCAGCGTGCGGTAGAACTGGATTGCCGGCGAGCCGAGCAGCACCACGAACAGCGACGGCAGGATGAACAGCGTCAGCGGGAACAGCAGCTTCACGGCGATCTTGGCCGCGCATTCCTCGGCGCGCTGGCGGCGCTTGGTGCGCAGGGTGTCGGCGTGCACGCGCAGCGAGTCGGCCACGCTGGTGCCGAAGCGGTCGGCCTGGATCAGCATGCTGACCAGCATGTCGATGTCTTCCACGCCGGTGCGCAGCGCCAGGTTGCGCAGCGCCTTCTCGCGCGAGAGCCCGGCACGCAGCTCCAGCACCAGCAGTTCCAGCTCCTCGCCGAGCGCGCTCTTGTCCTTGCGCAGCTCGTCCACCACCTTGAGCAGGGCGGCGTCGAGCGCGAGGCCCGCTTCGACGCAGACGGTGATCAGGTCGAGCGCGTCGGGGAAGGCTTCGAAGATCGCCTCCTTGCGCACGCGGATGCGCCGGCGCAGCACCAGGTCGGGCAGGTAGAAGCCGGCAATGGCGGCGGCCAGCAGCGCGGCCGGCAGCAGGCGCGGGTTGTCCTCGCTGATCACCCCCTGCGTGGCCAGCAGCACCGCCAGCGGAAACAGCATGGCCAGCGCGGTCTTGGCGGCGAAGTAGACCGCCACGGCGGAAGGGCTGCGCCAGCCGGCGTTCATGAAGCGCGTGCGGATGGCCGAGCCTTCCCAGCCCTCCTTGGGCAGCGCGAGCCTGGCCAGCGGCTGGGACAGGCGCTCCAGCTTGCGCATCCAGTCGTCCTGCAGCACCGACGGCACCTCGTCCTCGGGCACGGCCGACTTGGTGACCTGGGTGATGCGCCGGCGCAGCGCATCGGCCTGGAATGTCATCATGGCGCCCAGCGTCACGCCGAAGGCCACCAGGAACGCGAAGACCAGGATCAGTATTTGCTCGATTCTCATGATTCCCCCTTCATCTTGGCCGTGGCGGCGTCCTACATGTGGATGCGGACGATCTTGCGCATCCACAGCAGGCCCAGCAGCATCAGCAGCACCGCGTATCCCACGATCCAGGGCCCGACCGGATCGCTCGCGAGCGGGTCGAGGAAGGTGGGATTGAGCACGTACATGGCGCCGGCCACGGCGAACGGCAGCACCGAGAGGATGATCCCGGAGAAGCGTCCTTCGGCAGACAGCACCCGCACGTGCCCGAGCAGCTTCATGCGCTCGCGGATGATGCGGCTGACGTTGCCGAGGATCTCCGCCAGGTTGCCGCCGGACTCGCGCTGGATCAGCACCGCGATGACGAGGTAGCGCAGGTCGGGCAGTGGCGCGCGGTCGGCCATGTTGGTGAGCGCGTCATGCATCGACGCGCCGAAGTTGAGTTCGTCGAACGTCATGCGGAACTCGGCGCCGAGCGGCTCCGGCAGTTCGTTGCCAGCCATGTCCAGCGCGCTCGAGAWAGAGTGCCCGGCGCGCAGCGCGCGGCTGATCAGGTCGGCGCCTTCCGGAAGCTGCGCTTCGATCAGCTGGAGGCGGCGGCTGCGGCGCCGGAGCACAAACCAGAGCGGCGTCGCGAGCGCGCACAGCGCGGCGGCCGCCACCGCGATGGGGGGCAGCCCCAGCAGCATGCCGAAGGCGAAGATCGCGGCCGCCGGAAGGAACGTGAAGCCCAGGAACGTCGACACGTTCCAGTACAGGCCCGACTGCATCAGCAGTTTGTCCAGCGCGTGGATGCGCGGCAGCTTGCGCAGCAGGCTGGCGAACCTGGCCGAGCCGGAGAGGGCACGCTCCTTCATGATGGACGCGGTGTGCTCGTCCCAGGTCGCGTGGGCCACCGCCTGCAGGCGGCGCCCCAGGCGCCGCGCGCCGGCGCTGTGCTTGTGCTGCCACCACTGGTAGCCCAGCACCAGCAACAGCACGATGGCGATGAACAGCGAGARGGCGAAGGCCGCGAGAGTCGGGTTCATGGCTGGTCTCCTGCGCAGGGCGTGCGCGGTTCATACCTCGAAGCGCATGGATGGCTCGAACAGCCGTTCCGGCACGGTCACGCCGAACGCCTGCAGCCGCTCGCAGAAGTGCGGGCGCACGCCGGTGGCGCAGAAGTGGCCCTTCACGCGGCCCTCGGCGTCGACGCCGGAACGCTTGAAGGTGAAGATCTCCTGCATGTTGACGACATCGCTCTCCATGCCGGTGATCTCCTGCACGCTCATCAGCTTGYGGCGGCCGTCGGTCAGGCGCGAGACCTGCAGGATCACGGTCAGTGCCGACACGATCTGCTGGCGCATGGTGCGCGGCGGCAGCGACAGGCCGGCCATGCTGATCATGTTCTCGAGCCGGGTCAGCGCGTCGCGCGGGCTGTTGGCGTGGATGGTGGCGAGCGAGCCTTCGTGGCCGGTGTTCATCGCGTGCAGCATGTCGAGCGCCTCGGCGCCGCGGACTTCGCCCAGGATGATGCGGTCCGGGCGCATCCGCAGCGCGTTCTTTACCAGCGCGCGCTGCGTGATCTCGCCCCGGCCTTCGATGTTGGGCGGGCGCGTTTCGAGGCGCAGCACATGGTTCTGCCGCATCTGGAGTTCGGCCGCGTCCTCGATCGTGACGATGCGCTCGCTCGCCGGGATAAAGCCCGACAGGATGTTGAGCAKGGTGGTCTTKCCGCTGCCGGTGCCGCCSGAGATCAGGATRTTGAGCTTGGCCTTGACCATGGCTTCGATCAGCTGCGCCATCGGCGGTGTGAGCGTCTGTAGCTCCACCAGGTCCTTGACCATCAGCGGGTTCACGGAGAAGCGCCGGATGGAGAGCAGGGGGCCGTCCACCGCGGACGGCGGGATGATGGCGTTGACGCGCGAGCCGTCGGGCAGGCGCGCATCCACCATCGGGCTCGATTCGTCGATGCGCCGGCCCACGCGCGACACCATCTTGTCGATGACCTTCATCAGGTGGGCATCGTCGCGGAAGGTCACGTCGGTCAGCTCCAGCTTGCCGCGGCGCTCCACATAGACCTGCTTGAACGTGTTGACCAGGATGTCGGAGACGGTGGGGTCGGTGAGCAGCGGCTCGAGCGGGCCGAAGCCCAGCATCTCGTCGCGCACGTCCGACACCAGCCGCTTGCGCTCGGTCTCGTTGATCGGTATGTTGCGCTCGTCGATGATGCGCTCCACCAGCAACGCCAGTTCGCGGCGGACCTGCTCGGGCGAGAGCCGTTGCAGCTTTTCCAGTTCCACGCGTTCGATGATGGCTTCGTGGATCTCCATCTTGAGCTGCTGGTAGGCGGCGTTGGCGGTGGTGGTGGCCGGGCCGACGCGCTCGGCCACGGTCTCGCCGGCCTTTTCATAGAGTTGTTCACGCAGTGACATGTCGATTCTCCGTGGCGCGTCGCGCGCCGGTATCCGATTCGCGGACTAGTCCCTTTGCCGGCGCTCAGGCGTGCCGTTCCACCGGCACGCCCTGCGCGCCGCGGTCCTTGCCATGGCCGAGCAGCTTGCGCAGCAGGCCCTCGTGCTGCCTCGGCGCATTCGGGTAGACGGTCTCGACCATCTGCACCAGCGCGCGCGAGATCGCGCTGTGCTCGCCCAGTTGCAGCACGGGCAGGCCCTGGTTGCTCGCGTCGCGCGCGGCTCGGGCATCCGCCGGCAGCACATGCGCTACCTTGGCGCCCAGGGTTTCCTCGAGCGTGCGTACRCTCACCGGCGAATGCTTGTCGAAGGCGTTGACCACCAGGTGCATGCGCTCGGCCGGATAGCCCAGCGAGCGGAAGATGTCCATCAGGCTGCGCCCGGCGCGCAGGTAGGGCAGGCTGAGCTGCATCACGGGGTAGATCGTGTCGCTGTGATCCAGCACCATGATCGACGAAGGGTTGATGTCCTGCCCGATGTCGAAGATGATCACGTCGTAGGCCGGACGCACCAGGTCCAGGATGTTCTCGAGATGGGCGGACTTGATGTCGCCCGCCTTGACCGGGTCGCCGGCCCCGGCGATCACATCGAAGTTCGGATGCGCGTGCGTGATGCAGGCGTCGAGCAAGGCCAGGTCCAGCCGGTCCACCTGCTGGCAGATATCGGCCAGCGTGGCCGGCGGCGCCTTGTCGGTGACCAGGAAGGCAGCGTCGCCGAACTGCTGGACCAGGTCCACCAGCAGCACGCGCTTGTGGCGCCGCGCGGCCAGCGCGTAGCCAAAGTTGGCGGCGACGAACGTGGTGCCGCTGCCGCCCTTGCAGGCGGCGAAGGTGAAGGTGCGCGCCTCAAGGCTGCTGCCGGTGAGCGGCTTGACCGCGAGCCGCTCGAGCTCGTCGTTGAACTCGCGCGGGTCCAGCGGCCAGTGCAGCACGCTGCGGATGCCCATGCGCATGGCCCGCATCAGCAGCTCGGCCGACGGCGACGGCGCGACCAGGATGCAGGGCACGTCGCCCGGCTCGGGGAAGCGCTGGCGCAGCCGCTCGAGGATGTCGGGGCTGAAGTCGTCGGCCTGCAGCACCAGGAAGTCGGAGGGATGGATCAGCCCGGCCATGCCGAGCGCCTTCTCCGGGTCGGCGCAGACCAGTTGCAGCTGGCGTTGCGTGGCGGCCTGTCCGGCCATCGAGGACATCTGCCGCGCACGCGTCTCGTCGCCCGAGACCAGAATAAGCTTTGCCATCTCCATTTCTCCCAGTTTCAGTTGAAGCTGCCGGTGCGCGGCGGCGCTTCCGGAGCCGCCGCGCACCGCCTTCCGGTCATGGCGCCGAGGACATCGCCGACGACGAGCCCGAGCCGACCCCGATCGCGTACGCGTTCGCGTCGGTGGGCGGGTTGCGGTACGACTGGTTGTAGCGGTCCATCGCGTAGGTGGCGCTGCGGGCGTCGACGCCGGTGACCGGGTCGGTGTTCAGCGATGCATCCGGGTTGAGCGTCTGCATGGCGCGCACGATGCGCACCGCTTCGCCGAAGTGGGCGTCGTACACCGGCGTGGTGGTCATGCAGCCGGCCAGGCCAGCTGCCGCGCACGCGGCGGCGCTGGCGAGGGCGAACCGCGCGACGCGGGCAAGGCTATGGCGGAAGTCCATGATGTGTCCCCTGTTCATTGCGCGGAGTCCGCGCTAGTCGCCGTACCGGCGATGGTGGGTGCGGGCAGGGCGGCGGCGCTGTCGCGCGGACCGGCCATCGGCTCCTGTCTCGTGGTGGGCGCGGCCGGGGCCGGGGCCATCGGTGCGGCCGGAGCGCCGACCGGCGCGGGCTGCGGGTTGGCTGGCGCGGCCGGCAGCAGGTTCACGTCGGGATGACCTTCCATGTTGCCGTTGATGAAGACCTCGCCCGGCGTCGGCTTGCCGAAGGAGTCGGTCGGCATCGGGTAGTTGGCCGGCAACGGCTTGACCAGGCGCGGCGTCACCACGAACAGCAGCTCGCTCTTGTCCTGCTGGAAGTTGGTGCTGCGGAACAGGTTGCCAAGGATGGGCAGCTCGCCCGCGCCCGGCAGTGCTTTCAGGCTRCCCGTSAYGTTGYTCTTGATCAGKCCGCCGATGGCGAAGCTCTGCCCGTCCATGACCTGCAGCGTGGTGGATGCGCGCCGGGTCGTGATCAAAGGCAGGATGGTGGTGCCGCTCAGGTTGGGCGCGGTCAGCGCGACRCCGGTCGGCGACAGCTCGGACACCTCGGGCGCCACCTTCAGGTTGATGCGGCCGTTGGCGAGTACCGTCGGCGTGAAGCGCAGTCCCACGCCGAAGGTTTCTTCCTGCAGCGTGATGGTGGTGCCGCCCGCGCTCGAAGCCTGCGGTACCGGGATAAACACCTTGCCGCCGGCGAGGAAGCTGGCTTCCTGCCCGCTGATGGCCATCAGGTTGGGCTCGGCCAGCACCTTGACCAGGCTGTCGCCTTTTTGTGCATCGACCTGGAAGTTGAAGGGCAGGTTATTGTTCTTGACACCGGAGAGCACGCCCGCGCCGCCCGAGAGGAAGTTGGCCAGCAGGCCGAAGGTCCAGCTGCCGAAGGCGCCGTTGAGGTTGGCCGCGGCGCCGAGCTGGTCGATCAGCGTCTTGGAGACTTCGGCGACCTTCACTTCCAGCATCACCTGCTGGGGCGCGTCGACGCTCATCATGTTGATGATGCGCTGGCTGCGCAGCGGCTGCCCGCCGGCGCCGCCAGCGCCGACCATGCCCATCCCCATGCCGCCCATGGGCATGCCGTTCATGGCGAGCATGGGCTGGCCGGGCGCGCCGAAGCCTTGCGGGGGCGCCGACATCGGGCTGCGCGTCTGGCGGATCACGAACGCGTTGGCGATGTCGATCACCATCTGCGCCACGGTGGAGTCCGGCACGTTGCCGGTCAGCACCAGGCTGTCGGCCGCCGACGATACGCGCACCTTGCGGGCCTCGGGCACGAGCTCGTGCAGGCTGGTCTGCAGGCCGCCGGGGTCGGCGCCCACCGTGACGTCGATCACGGTGCAGTTGCCACTCTTGCCCTGCACGATCATGTTGGTCGTGCCGATATCCAGGCCGAGCAGGTAGAGCGTCTGCGGCGACACCAGCATGGCCTGGACCACGCCTGGGTTGCCCAGCGTGCGCGTGCGCACGGCCTCGGGCAACTGCAGCATGCGCGACTTGCCGACCGGCACCGTCACCTGTTGCGGATCGCGCGTGGCGCCAGAGCAGTTCGGGCCGCGGCTGATGCTGGCGTCGGCGGGCGGCGGTGGCACGCTGGCCGCGCCGATCGTGAGCTGGATCGGGCCGTTGGCGGCCAGCTTCATTGCCTGTGGCGCGGCCTGGGCGGCTGCGTTCGCCGCATTGGCCGCATTCGCTGCGTTGCCAGCATTGCCAGTGTTGCCGGCGGTGCCTGCGGCATCGGCGGCCTGTGCCTGTTCACTGGCCAGCCAGACGCAGGTCATGGACAGCACGGCGAGCGCGGTTAGGTTCAGGCGTGAGGGGCCGTTGCGCGGCGCACGGCTGCGCGGGCTGCCCTCCTGGGTATGGTGTCGATCCATTTGATTTCCCCGGTTTGTTGACCCCATTGGCTGGGGCCGGCATCTGGCTTGCTCAGCGTGCGCGCATTAGAAGCATTCTTGGTTTTGCTGCATCCCGCTGATCACGCCCACGCAGTTGCGCGAGACCTTCTTCTCGGCGATGCGCTGCACGACCTGCACCACCTTGGCCACCGGCGCGGCCGTCACCGCGGCCTTGAGCACCGGTTCGTTGAGCAGGCTGCGCTTGGTGGCGCCGGCGGTTTCCACCGGGCGCGGATCGATCTGGTTGCGCAGCACCAGCGAGAGCGTGCCCACGCTGCGTGCGAGGTCGAGCTTCTCGGCTTCGTCGGGAGAGACTTCCAGCGTCACGGCGTTGACCACCTTGGGTTTGGTCTCGTCGCGGTTGACCTCCTGCGCGATGGCGAGCACGAGGATCTTCTCGAGCACGATCTTGGAGATCGACTGCTCGGTCTGCGAGGCGCCTTCGTTCTTGGCCTGGTCTTTCTGTGTGTTGACGATGATGTCGACGAAGCTGCCCGGCAGCGCGAAGCCGGCCACGCCCACCACGTCGTTGACGCGCACGGTGATGGCGCGCTTGCCTTCGGCGATCACGGCGGAGAGGCCGCCGCGCGTGCCGACCGGCGTGAGCTTGGATTCGAGGATGGGCTCGCCGCGCATCACGCTGGCCTTGGTCACGCGCCCGTCGATCAGCTTCTGGTCGGTCAGCGCGCCGGGCGGCAGGCTCTCGCGCGGCCAGTCGACGACCTTGACGAACTCGGGCGCGAGCCGCTGCCCGAGGTTGATGTCGGTACCGGCCACTAACACCTTGGTGACGCTGCCCGAGCTCTGCTCGATCATCCAGCGCGAGGCCAGCACGACCGCCGCCAGCCCGGCCAGTGCCGCCACCAGCAGCATCACGATTGCACGTACGTTTCTCATTTGACGGTCCCCCCAGTGTGGATCCAGGCAACGGCGGCGCCGGCGAGGCACGAACGCCCCCCCTGGCTGTCACGCCAGACTCGGTTCATCGGCGCCGCGCGCGGCGGCGTTCAGTCGAATGCGGTGATGCCGCGGCGATGCCCCAGGCGGTGTGCGTCCGCGTGGCTGCGCCGGTAGCCCTGGGCGTGGCCCGCGGCGAGCGGGTTGCACTGGCGCGAGCGCCTGCGCGCGCCTGCGCTCGCGCGGCCGGGCTGCCAGGCGCCATGCGGCGCGGCGCGCCGGAT